>NZ_JAGUUD010000009.1:0-139046 GCF_020177535.1 Paraburkholderia sp. XV
CCGCCCCGCACAGGGGCGACGCGTGAAGCGAGCTAACGCATCGCGGATGCCAGCGAAAACGCAAAAACACCGAAGGGCGTAGCCCGCGCCACGAAGGCACAACCCGGCTGCCAGCGCAAAATCCGAAACACCAAACGGCATACCCCGCGCCACGAAGGCCAAAACCGCTAAAAGCCAGAGAACGAAAAAGACCACCAGCAATGAAACCCACCTCAATCCTCCGGGCACTGCTAGCGCTAGCAGCAACACTTCTAACATCAGCCTGCACCCCGACCATCATCCACCACACCACGTACTACACAGACACGTCGCGCACAGCGCAATTCCAGGACACCCGCATCCGTTTCCTCGTGATGCACTACACCGAGATCGACGAAAAGCAATCGCTAGACGTCCTGACCCACGAACAGGTCAGCGCGCACTACGTAATCCCCGATCATCCACAAGAAAAAAACGGTGAACCCATCATCTGGCAACTGGTGCCGGAATCACAACGCGCCTGGCACGCAGGCCTCAGTTCCTGGCAAGGCACCACAGAACTGAACGCCGCCTCGATCGGCATCGAAAACGTCAACCTCGGACCCGTCGACACCCCGCAGGGCCGCACCTGGCAACCCTATCCGCCGGAACAGGTGAACGCGATGATCCGCCTGGCAAAAGACATCGTCACGCGATACAACATTCCGCCGACGCGCATCGTCGGCCACAGCGACATCGCGCCCCAACGCAAGATCGATCCAGGCCCGCTGTTCCCGTGGAAGCAACTCTACGATGCAGGCGTCGGCGCATGGCCCGACGATGCCACCGTCGCAAAAGAACTCGCAGGCCGCGATCCGCATGCGCCCACGGACGTCCGCGCGCTCCAGCAAAAGCTCGCACGCTATGGCTATGAAGTCGCGACGGACGGCGTGCTCGACGACCGGACGCGCCGCGTGTTCGCCGCGTTCCAGATGCATTTCCGTCCCGCCGATTACTCCGGGAACCCCGATGCTCAAACCGATGCGATCGCGCAGGCACTACTCGACAAGTACACGCAGACCGCCGCCCCAGAACCGGCGCGGCCCGCGCCATGAAAGTACGGCTCAGGTGCACGCATCCAGATGCGCAATAAATCCGGCTGCGCGCCGCGACTCCGGTAAACTTGCAGTTTTCCGCCTGCCCTGGCATTTCCCATCATGACTCAAGACGAACTCAAGCAACTGGTCGGCCAAGCCGCCGCCGACTACGTGATCGCAAACGTGCCCGAAGGCGCCATCATCGGCGTCGGCACCGGCTCGACGGCGAACTGCTTCATCGACGCGCTCGCCGCGCACAAGTCGCGCTATCGCGGCGCGGTGTCCAGCTCGGTCGCGACGACGGCGCGCCTGCAATCGCACGGCATCCAGGTGTTCGATCTGAACGACATCGAATCGCTGCCCGTCTACGTCGACGGCGCCGATGAAATCGATCACAGCGGCGCGATGATCAAGGGCGGCGGCGGCGCGCTCACGCGCGAGAAAATCGTCGCGTCGGTGTCGGAGAAGTTCGTCTGCATCGCGGACGCGAGCAAGGTCGTCGACGTGCTCGGCCAGTTTCCGCTCCCCATCGAAGTCGTGCCGATGGCGCGCACGGCGATCGGCCGCCGCGTGACGGCGATGGGCGGCGTGCCCGTCGTGCGCGTGACGAAGGACGGCTCGCCGTACATCACCGACAACGGCAACGAAATCCTCGACGTCAAGGGCCTGCGCATCAGCGATCCGCGCACGGTCGAAGCGCATATCAACGCATGGCCGGGTGTCGTGACCGTGGGCCTGTTCGCCACGCGCGGCGCGGATCTCTGCCTGCTCGGCACGGCCAACGGCGTCGAGACGATCGACTACCCGAATCGCTGACACCGGCAGCCCTCGCGTCGTGCCGTCGTGCTGACGGCGCGGCGCGACGCCAGGACGGCCCGCAGGGCTGCTCCGTACTCTCCCTTCCAATGCAAGCGGTCCACGCCCGACAGCTGGGCCGCGTCCATCCCGTCACGCTTGCGTCGCACTGAATCGGCAGCGGTATTCCAGACGCGCGGCGAGGTGAGCGACGACAGCATGGCGCGAAACGTATCTCGCCACATTCCCCATCCGGGTATACGCGCGCATGCTTCGACGTGCGTCGGATCTCGCGCAAGTCGTTAAGATTGCCAATCGAAAGCGTCGCGGACGCGTCGGCCAAAGAGCGCGCGCGTTCCTGGGTGCATCGCGAATGGATCGTAGTGAGCCTGAACGCAAGCATATGTACGCTCGCGCACACTGCGTGCGTGCGCCCCGGCTGACTGACGATCAATAGACGTGGCTTGCGCCTTCGCGCGGCGCTCTGCGAGTGCTTTTCGAACACGGCGAAGCACCGCAGCCGCGTGAACTGTCTGGCAAAACGGCGACGTCGGACACACCACTCGCGCTCGCCGCGTGTCTCGTCGAATCGCAGAGTCGCAGAACATTTTTCTCGATCTCGACAATCACCCCGCAGCGATTTCAACCCTTCACACACGCGTTGCGTGCGCTCTCGCACGCAACGCGCAATGTTGTTGCCGCATCCAATCGGGTTGCAGAAGGCGCATCCGACGATCGCGAATCGTTGGTGGGATTGCGCACGGAATCACTTTTTCCATCCCCGTACCTTATCGATGTGATTTACGCATTGCCTGCCTGCTTCGACGGCGGACGGCGATATCACAGGGGACCGCGCAAAGTGGGCGGCACGCGAAAGCAAAAGCGGGTACGTGCGGCGGCAAACGGGCATAGCAAGGTTGCTGCCGGATACGACGGCTTTCGCAGTGCGAGCGACGACTGGGCGAACAGCGGCGGCTAAACATCAACCATTGAACACGCGACGCAGTGGGGTAGGAATATGTCCGAGCTGGTGCATCGTGCGATCGATATCGCGCTAATCGTGCTGGGCGCTTTCGGCGCACTGCACTTGAACCTGAACTTCAACGTGGCGGCAGTGGGTCCTGCACATCAGCTCGACCCCACGCTCGTCGCGTTCGTCGCGGCACTCGCGTTATCGGTGTTTCCAGCGTGTGGAACCTATCCGCCGCGAGGGCGGCATCCCGTCGCGAGCGTCGCCGGCCGCACGGCATTTGCATGGCTCGCCGTGCAACTCTGCGGGCTTGCCTTGCTCTACGCCATTCATCGCGACAACCTGATTTCCATGCCGTGGTTCATCTACTGGACGCTCACCACGGGCATTTCGCTGCTCGCCTCGCATACGCTCTTCTTTGCGGAATTCAGCGTGGCCCGTCAGGCCACCGCATGGCTCAGGCGCGAGGACGCCGACCACGATCCCGTCGAAACCGAGCCGCATAAGGGCTCGGTCAGGCATGCCGTCAAGCGGGTCTTCGACGTCACGGTCGGCCTGACGATGATCCTGGCGCTGCTGCCCTTGCTCGTGCTGATTGCGCTGGTCGTGAAGCTGGACGGCGGCCCGTCGATATACGGCCATACCCGCGTGGGCCGCAACGGCGAAAAGTTTCGCTGCCTCAAGTTCCGCTCGATGGTGGTCAATTCGCAGCAGGTGCTCGAAGAGCTGCTCGCGAACGATCCCGTGGCGCGCGCCGAGTGGGAGCGCGAGTTCAAGCTGAAGAACGACGTGCGCGTGACGCGCATCGGCCACTTCCTGCGCCGCTCCAGCCTCGACGAACTGCCGCAGCTATGGAACGTCGTGCGCGGCGAAATGAGCCTGGTCGGCCCGCGTCCGATCGTTGCCCAGGAACTGGAGCGCTACGGCGCCAACAGCAAGTACTACCTGATGGCGACGCCGGGCATCACGGGTCTCTGGCAGGTGAGCGGGCGCTGCGAAACCGACTACGCCACGCGCGTGTCGCTCGACGTCACCTACGTGAAGAACTGGTCGCTGCATAGCGACATCGGCATTCTCTTCAAGACGATCCTGGTCGTCATCAAGGGGAATGGCGCTTACTGACTTTGCAGTCTGAACGCCGCCCGCGGCAACACGGGCAGGGCATGTGCGAGAGGGCATCGCCAAGGCATCGTGGAACGAGTAGCACCGGGCCCGTATCTGCTGCGCACGGTACGCAGCGGGACAGCCAACACGCAACAGGGGGTTAGACCATGCAACTCAAGCGAGTTTGCGAAAACTGGAAGACACAGGCGCGCACCGCGCGCCTGTGCTCGTGGTGGCGAACGGTTCGCGCGCGTGCGAGGCTCGACCTTGCACGCGCAATCCGTCTGGTCGCATCCGGATGGGCAGCGCCCGCAGCCGCGGCTGTGCTGCTGTCGGGATGCGCGCTGTCGCCGGGGATGACATTCAGAGGTATGCCTTCGGGCAACGCCGTTGGGGCGGCGGGTGCCGCGCAGGCCGCGGCAGGCCGCGCAGGTTCGCAGGATGCGACGGGCAGTGATGGCGCACCCGCGGGCTCGCTCGTCGAAATCACCGATGACCTGGTCGCGAAGCAGCAAGAGGAACGGCCAACAGGCGTGTCGGCCGATGTGCGTAACCTGTTCGCAAAGGCGGAGCCTTATGTGATCGGGCCGGGCGACGTCCTCAGCATCGTCGTGTGGGACCACCCGGAACTCAGCATGCCGGCGGCAACGACGGGAGGCGGACCGAGCACGTCGGGCGCCCCTGCCGTCGCGCCGGGCTATACGGTCGATACGAATGGCTTCATCCAGTATGCCTATATCGGGCCCATCAAGGTGCAGGGGCTCTCGGAAATGGGTGTGAGGGACATGCTCACCGCCAGGCTGGCCCGCTACGTCAGGCAGCCGCAGATGACGGTGCGCGTCGAGACTTACCGTAGCAAGCGTGTCTATCTCGACGGCGAAGTGAAAACGCCGGGCGTGCAGGTGCTCAACGACGTGGCGATGACGCTTCCCGAAGCGATCAACCGGGCAGGCGGTTTTACCGACAAGTCGGATCGATCGAAAGTGTCGCTGACGCGCGGCGACGAGACGGTGCTCGTCGATATGCCGGACATGATCCGCAACAACGTGAACCCGGACCGGATCATCCTGCGCGATGGCGACCTGGTCCGTGTTTACGCGCAGAACGACAGCAAGGTCTTTGTGATTGGTGAAGTCCAGCGTCCCGGCGGGCTGCCGTTCAACAACGGGCGCATGACGTTGAACCAGGCGCTGGGCGACGCGGGCGGCATCAGCCAGACTTCCGGCGACGCGTCGCAGGTATACGTCGTGCGTGGCCGCGAGGTGAGCAAGCGCGTGGTCTACCACCTCGACGCGACCTCGGCATCCGCGATGGCAACGGCCGATTCGTTTGAACTCAAGCCGAACGATGTCGTGTTCGTCGACGCTTCCTCGCTCGTGAAGTGGAGCCGCGTCATTGGTCTGATCCTGCCGGCCACCCAGGCGGCGTCGGCGACCCGGGCACTCGGCTACTGATAGTTGTATATCCATGCACGTGCCCGGCGCGCTCGCGGGCACCGACGGAGAGATAGATTGAAACAACGTGAATATCTGCTAGAGGGGTCGGTCGACGACGGCGTACTGCCGCCGGAGGGCGGGTATGTCGGCAAGCTTCTCGACACCCTGTATGAAGGCCGCAAGACCATTGTCATCATCGCGTCGCTCTTTACGCTCGTGGGCCTCGTCTACGCGATGCTCGCGCGCCCTGTCTATCAGGCCGACATGCTCATCCACGTGGAGGATAGCGATGGCGCCGCGAAAAACGCACTAGCCGATGTGTCGTCGATGTTCGCGGTGAAGACCGCGGCCTCGGCGGAGATCGAAGTGCTGCGCTCGCGGATGGTCGTCTCGCGTGCTGTCGAAGCCACGCAGCTTTATATCAACGCGTCGCCGCGCTATTTCCCGGTGGTGGGCCGATGGATCGCGACGCATCTGAACGTGTCGAGCTGGTCGGGCCGTGGCGGCTACGCTTGGGGCGACGAGGCGATCACCGTGGCGCGCTTCGACGTGCCCGACCGGATGCACGGGGCGAAATTCATCGTCACGCTGAAAGGCAACGGCGAGTACGCGCTTGTGCACAATGGCATGGACCTGCCAGGCCGGGTCGGCGAGACGCTGCACGTCGAGGTGCCGGGCGGCGCGATCGACCTGCTGGTGAGCGCAATCGACGGACGCCCCGGCGTCACCTTCGAGCTGTCACGCTCGTCCTCGCTTGCAGCGACCCTCGGTCTGCAAAGCAGGCTGATGATCTCCGAGAAGGGCAAGGAGTCGTCGGTGATCGGCGCGGCACTGGAAGGCGACGACCCGGTGAAGACGAGCGTGATCCTGAATGCGATCGGCAACGAGTACATGCGGCAGAAAGTGCAGCGCACGCAGGAAGAAGCCGAGAAGTCGATCGCGTTCCTCAACCAGCAATTGCCGGAGTTGAAGGCGAAGCTGGAGCAGGCCGAAGAAGAATACAACCAGTTCCGTTCGGAGCACGGTGCGGTCGATCTGGGCGCGGAAGCCTCTGCCTTGCTGCAGAGCTCGGCGCAGGCGCAAAACCGCATCGCCGAGTTGCGGCAGCAGCGCGCCCAGCTCGACGCGCGCTACATGCCCGACAACCCCGCACTGATTGCGACGAACGGGCAACTGGAGGAGGCCGAGAAGGCGCTGGCCGAGCTGGCCGCGCAGACCAAGCGGCTGCCGCCCCTCGAGCAGAGCGTGCTGCGGCTGCAACGCGAAGTCCAGGTCGACACGAACATCTACACGAACCTGTTGAACACCAAGGAGCAGTTGCGTCTGGCCAAGGCGGGCAAAATCTCGAATGCACGTCTGATCGACAGTGCTGCCGTGCCGGAGGGCCCGATCCGGCCCAAGCGCGCGCTGATCGTGGTGGCGGGTTCGCTCACGGGTCTGTTCGTCGGCGCGGGGCTCGTGCTGTTCAAGCGCAGGATGAATAGCGGCATCGCAATGGTCGACGAAATCGAGGCAGGCGCAGGTCTGCACGTCTATGCTTCCGTGCCGCGCAGCCGCGTGCAGCAAACGCTCACGCGCCGCCTGCCGGAGGGCGTGCCGGGCACATGCAGCGTGCTGGCGTGCACGGCGTCGTTCGACGCCGCCGTCGAGAGCCTGCGCAGCTTCCGCGGCGCGCTGGAGTTCGCGTTGCGCGATGCGCCCAATCATGTCGTCCTGCTCGCCGGTCCGACGCCGATGGTCGGCAAGTCGTTCGTGTCGGTCAATCTGGCGGCGCTGCTGGGCGCGTCGGGCCAGCGTGTGCTGCTGATCGACACGGATCTGCGGCGCGGCACGCTGAACGCGAGTGTAGGCGTGCGTTCGAGCCCGGGCATCACGGACATCATGCAGGGCATGCACTACGAGAGCGCGGTGCATCGGCAGATCATGCCCGGCGTCGACTTCGTCGCGAACGGCGGCTACGTGGCCAATGCGAGCGAGCTGCTTCGGCATAGCCGCTTCAGGCGCTTTGTCGAATGGGCGGACAGGGAGTACGACGTCGTGCTGATGGACGCGCCGCCCATCCTGCCCGTCGCCGATTCAGGCATCGTCGCGAATCTCGCGGGCATGGTGTTCCTGGTCGCGCGCCAGGGGGTGACAAGCGTGTCGGAACTGCGCGAATCGGTGCGCCGCTTCGAACAGATCGGCGTGCCCGTGCGCGGTGTCGTCTTTAACGACATGACCTCGCGGCCCGGCAAGTACGGCAGCGAATATGCCGCCTATGGCTACGCGAGCTACAGCAATGCGGGTGGCGACGCGGGTAACGCGAGCAACGCTAGCTGAACGCATGACGGCCGTCACGGCTGTCATGCGCGATTACGACGATGATCGATGCCTGCGCGTTCGTGAAGGCATCGACTCGATAACGATCGACGACAGATCGATATAGCCCGCACGTCAGATCATCACGAGCTTGCGCGAGCGCATCGCGCGGGTGTCAAAGAAGAACCTCGAAGCACTTCCGTTTGCAACCAGTCCTGGCCTGTGCCCGTGCGAAACAGCGCACCGGCTGCTTCGTCGGCTGTTTCGTCGGCTGTTTCGTCATTTCCGCGACGTGCGCACGGCGGCCATCGGGTTCTCGCTGACTCGATCGAATCACTCTGCAGCGTCGCATTCCGCACGCCTCGCATTGACTTCACTCGACCAGGGAACGGGCGCTAACGACGTTGCCTTGCATGCTTCGCGCTCCGACGCGCTATCTGAAGATTCTCTCGACGCGCTTCTTCGAAAAGCCGCGGCGTCAATTTTCTCAACCCGCTTCGACAGTCGCAGGAACACCACGCTGGATTGTGCGCAACGATCGGATAGCGCGGGTTTTACGGCTTAGCGCGCGTCGCGGTTGACTGGCACGTTGCGCGCGGGGACGTCGTCGGCGGCGATGAGTTCGTGGTTCAGGCCCGCCAGTCTGGAGCCGCGCAACCGTACCGCCGGCACGGATTGCAGCAGCCGGCGCGCGCTTCTGTGCAGCGGCCTGTCGACGAACCAGTAGAGCGCGGCGCCTACGGCTGTCGCCATGACGATGATGATGACCACGCCGACGGGCGAAGTGGCGTCGAGACCGTCGGTCCCCAGCAGTTTGCGCAAGGCTTCGACACAGTAGGGATGGCTCAGATAGATGGCATAACTGGCATCGCCTACGAATAGCGCCCCTTTCGTCAACGGGCCTGAACCTATCTTCGATTCGAGACTCAGGCTACTGGCGACCAGCAGGAAAGCCGGAATGCCGAAATAAAGCAGGTGCGCACGCGACAGTTCGTGCCAGTTCACGTACGCCATCCATACATAGGCGGTGATCGCGATGCCGCCGGCAAGCGCAGGCTTGATCCGCACGCCGCGCTTCCACAGCTTGTAGACCACGAAGCCGAGCGGGAACTCGAAGATGCGCTGATAGGAATAGAACTCGGCAAACGCGTCGCGGGAACCCGATGCAGTCGCAGCGCAAAAAATCACGAAGATCAACGCTGACGTGAACAGCAGCCGGTGGCGACGCATCAGGATCAGCGAGATGGCGGCGACCACGTAGAACATCATTTCGTAGTTCAGCGTCCAGCCGACGAACAACATCGGGAAGATCAGGCCGCTTTCCTTGCGATACGGAACGAAAAACAGCGACATCAGCAGGTTGCCGAAGTCGGCTGTCGTCGAGTTGAATAGCCAGGGCGCGATGAGGGTGCCCGCCAGTACCACGAACGTCAGCACCCAGTAGAGCGGTACGATCCGCGCAATGCGATCCGCGAGGAAGCGCTGCGCGGTGAGGTGAGGGCTGTCCAGCACGAGCGCGATGACGAAGCCGCTCAGCACGAAGAAAATGTCGACGCCGAATTCGCCGAGCGTGTGTCCGGTCGGCGCCATGATGTGATAGAAGATGACCGTGATGGCCGCAACGCCGCGCAGCACGGTTAGAGACTGGAGCTTGTTCATGTCTGGGGCGCGATCTGCGCGTTCGCCAATGCGGGCCGGAGCGAATGCTCCGCGTTGCCGCGGTTATTCTGACATTACAAAGCTGCAAGCGAGTGCGCAGTTTTGTGTGTGACCGTACGCAACCCATCAATTGGCACAGCGGATTCGCACACTGACGCCACCCGGTCTATCTGATCCCGACATTCCTGCTCGCGCGCCCGAAACCTTGGCGTGTCCGAACTCCCGGTCGTCGGCTAGCGCTCGGCTTCTCTCCCAGAACTCCACTCGCTTCATGCAGTGTTTCCCGGTAACGCATCAATGCGGGCTCAATAGGCGGGGATGTTAGTCAACGCACGTTTTGCCGACAGGCGGGGTAGTAGCCTGAATGCGTCGTCGCTGCGTGCAATGAGAGCGCATGCATGCATCGAGGAAATTGCCGTCACGCTCACCTGGAAATCTCATGAAGAAAGTGCTGAAAGCCATTCTGATGCATAGCTTCATCGGCGCCTGGCTCGGAAAAATTCCGGGCTTGCCCCGGCTGTACGCGAGGACCATCTGGTGCCAGCAGATGAATAATTTCCTCGGCCTTTACGGCAGCTTCGAGGATGCCGAGCGCGCTGCGACGGATTTCAACAAGGTTGGCTGGAACGACGAAGGCATCGCGAAAATTCTCGTCAACGAGAAGCCGGAAGAAGCCGCACCGCAAGTTTTTCAGACATCGCAGTTTGCCGTATTGCTCTGGTTGACCAAGCTGCTGAAGTCAGGCAATGCGATCCTCGACGTCGGCGGCGCCGGCGGGGTCTTCTATGAAATCTGCATGCGCTACGGCCTTCTGTCTTCGCCCATGCGCTGGCACGTCGTCGACGTCCCGGCGATGGTGAAGCGCGGCATCGCCCGCCATCAACAGCTGAAATCGCCGATGATCAGTTTCGGCACGGAGCTCGTGGAAGCGCCGTCGTCCAACATCATGCTGATGCTGGGCGTCATGCAATACCTGCCCGATCCGCTCGGCGAGAAAGGGCCAGGCATTCTCGAAAACGTGAAGACTCTGCCGTCCCACATCCTCATCAACAAAGTGCCGCTGATGGACGACGGCGAAGTCTGGACGATACAGAATCACGTGACGAGTGCGATGCCGTATCGGCTCTTCAGCCGCCGGAAGTTCATGGACTATTTCGAAGCGCATGGATATCGTCTGCGCGACAGATGGACGGTGCCGGAACTGAGCGTGGATATCCCGTTTCATCCGGAACGAGCCGTGCCGTTTCTCGAAGGCGTCCACTTCGAGCGTTATCCCGTATCGGCAACAGCATAGAAGAGAACAATGGGGAAGAGCGACTGGCGCTCGAACGGACGGCGGCGGTTAGCACAGGCTGCGCGGTGGGAAAGCCAGTATCCCTGTTGTTGTCTCATAGAAGTGCATTCGCATTGTTTCTCTAACCTGTGAAGGTGTTCCATGTCTGTGCCGAGCGATGCCACTGTGTTGACTGAAACAGCACACCAGTTGCCCTTCGACGACAAGATTCTTCAGGTGTCCAGGAGCGAATTCAAAAGCAATTTCAATCTGCATTCGTTCAAATTCGAACATACGTTGCATCAAAGCGGTTTGTTCGAAATTCCTAGAATCGTTGAGCTCGCCAGGCGGGTTATCGACCGCCATTCGAACCGCGATTTCAGTGCCCTCAACTTCAAGCGTGCCTCGATCGATGCAAAGTTCACTGCCATGCCGCAGAGCGAGCGGCTGGCCGAGACGGTTTCCCGTCTGGGTGAAATGGGCACATGGATCAAGCTGAGCCGCGCGCAGGATTACGACCCCGCGTATGCCGAAGTGCTGGACAGCATTACGTCCGAACTTGAGGACTTGTCCGGCTTGCCGCTGCGCCGCGACATCACCTGGGCAACGATGACGCTGTTCCTCGCCTCGCCGAATATATCGACACCGTTCCATATCGATCACGAAACCAACTTCCTCTTCCAGGTGCAGGGCTCGAAGGACGTGTGCCTCTTCCCGGCGAGCGATCGCGAGCTGGTGCCGGATCGCGAGGTCGAACGCTTCTACAACGGTAATGCCGAAGCTGCGCTCTATCGTCAGGAAATGCAGGATCGCGGGACGGTCTACAGGCTCGAGCCGGGACATGTGGTGCATCACCCGCCATTGGCGCCGCACTGGGTCAAGAACGACGACAACATTTCGGTGAGTGTGAGCATCGGCTACTGCATGAAGTCTCTCGAGGAACGCGCCAGGGTTTATCAGGCGAACTACATTCTGCGCAAGATGGGTCTGACGCCGTTGCCGCCCGGGCTTTCATCCTTGCGCGACAGTGTCAAGAGAACGCTCATCGCGACGCTGGAGCACCGCGATCCAAAGACCTATTCGGAAGTCGTCTTCGAGCCGATGAACCGGTTGAAAACACCGCTGAATGCGGTGCGGCGGCTGGTCAAGCGCTGAAGAGGCTTGCAGACTTCGAATCACGAGGACGGCAGGTCCGCCGCACGCAGGTCCGTCATGAGCTGCAAATCGTGGGCACAGCAGGCGAGCCAATGCGCGCGCTGCTCGTGCCCACATTCGCGTTGCTGCCGCGCAAGTCTCCCTAAGGGAAACAGATGCCACGCACGCTCACGTTCCCGGGGTATCCGCGAGCGTGACTTCGAGCAGGATGACGTGGTCGGGTACATCAACGGGGAGTTGGCGCAGGTCGCGCTGGCTTGCGATCGGCTCCGCCGAAACGAGCGGATCGTACACGTCGACACGGCGAGCTGTCGCACCGAAATCGACGTTGACGCGAACTGGCGGCATGATGACGGGTGTTCCCTTCGCGCGGTCCCAGATCTGCGATTCGTTCCATAGCACGAGCACGAAGCGGCCGTCCTTTTTCTGCAGCAGCAGACTGTTTGCCGATGGAGGCATGTCAGACAGCGTGTACGGGAGCGTGCTGCGCGCCGCGTCTTTTGCACGGGGCGTCGTGCTGGCTTTGAGGATCGTCGTGAGATTGCGAACCGCGTGGGCCACCGGCTTGGGGCTGTTATCGAAGCGGAACATCCCGAAGTGCATTTCGCCGCTCTTGTTCTGCGGATCGGACTTTTCGTCGAGCAGTTCGTAGACATAGATCCGCTTTACGCCCGCTGCCGCCGAGTCCATATAGCCGTTGAGAATGGCTTTGGCCTGGGTCGCCTCGTCGACGCCGATCATGTACCAGCCCGATTGAGGCATCGAGAAGTAGCCGAATTCGGTGATGACGATCGGCAGATTGAATTTCTTGACGCTGTAAATGGCCGCCGGTATCCAGCTGCCGCCGGGCGAGTTATAGGTGGGCTGATTGCCGTTCTGCGGGTACGCGTGCTGATTCGCGTAATCGGCGGAACCGGCACGCGTCTCGACTGTTCTGGTGTCGAAGCCGGTGAGATCGTAGACGGGGACGCCCGCGAGTTCCTTCGTGCCGCGTACGCGCGCATAAATCTCGCGCTGCGCGGCGAGTCCGGCCGCCGCGCCCGTCAGGCCGCGGTAGGGGATGGGAAAGTTGTCGATCTCGTTGAAGCCTTCAATGGCCGCGATACTGCCTGGCACTTCGGTATTCAGCTTCGCGGCCAGCTCGATCGACTCCGCAATGTTCGAGCGCACCAGGAAATTGAACCTGACGCCGTGTTGCGCGAGATAGGCATAGGCCCCGAACGGTGCGCTTGGGCCGGGCGTATAGTCGCGCACGTGACGGATGCCGAGCCAAGTCATGTTGTCGGCCACGTTGCGCACATTCGCATACGCGCCATCGGTGTAGTTGACGTGGGTGACGACACCGAGCGTGTCGATGAAGGCGTCGACAGGCATGGCCCGCACGGGATCGGCGGCATACACGGCCGATGCCCATGCAAGCACGCAGAGACTCGTAGCGAGGCTCTCGACGGCGCGCGCGCCGAATCGCCGGTGCGGTTTCGCCCGGCTTGCGCGGCGCGAACCGTGAGAGGCCGACTGGCTGGCAGGCAGGGTAGGGAGGCTTGCTACGGGATGCTTCACGGCGTATTCCTCGCGTGCGACGGTCGCGTGCTCCGGGCGTTTCGCCCCATGCCGGTATCGTCGATGGGCTTGCCTCGGTAGGAGGCGCGTGCAGCGATCATTCTGATGCGTTGCGGCATCCCTGGTGTGTGCGACGGCGAACGGATACCTGTTCGGCGCGACATCGGATTTCGCTTGCATTGCAAAGGGCGCCGTCCGTAGATAAATACGGCACTCGCATTGCGCGCGAATTGGCGTGCCATGAGCGACGGCGAACATTCGCGGCAGGGGACATCGGACACACTTCAAGCCATATAACTAGTAAGGCGTGGCTTGTCGAATCCGGTCGTGTGTCGCGGTGATTTCGCGCACGGATGACGACCGGTCATGAGCGACACCTCGGACCCTGTCGATGACACACGTGCATACCCCCAACCTGTTGATCAATGGCCGCTTCCTTGGCCGACGTGCGACGGGTGTCGATCGTTTTGCATTCGAGACCATCCGGGCGCTCGATCAACTGATCGAGCTGCGCGATCCGCTTGTCGCCGGATTGCAGGTCGAGATCATCGTGCCCGAAGCACTGACCGCCTTGCCGAATCCGTTTCTGCACGTCGGGCTGCGAGCCAGTGGGAAAGGCGGCGGTGTGCGTTGGGAGCAACTCGCGCTACCGCAGGCTGCGCGCGGTCGCCTGCTGCTCAACCTGTGCAACTCGGGACCGCTGATGTACCGCCGTCAGGTGACGGTCCTGCACGACGCGGCGCCCACGCGCGTGCCCGACAGCTACAGCCGGTCGTTTGTCGCCTGGTATCGCCTGATGGCGCCGCGCCTTGGCCGGGTATCGAAACGTGTCATTACCGTTTCGGAATTCTCGCGGCGCGAACTGTGTGACGCTTACCGGATTCCGGTTGGCAAGATCGGCGTGGTGTCGGAGAGCGGCGAGCACATGTTGCGCGTGCAAGAGGACGAAGGGACCGTGGCACCCACGCTGAATGGGCGTCCGTTCGTGCTTGCCGTCGGCAGCCTCAACCGGCACAAGAACTTTCAGCTCGTGGCCGAGGCTGCGCGCCTTATCGACGATGCGCAGTTCGACATCGTGGTGGTGGGCGGCGGCGATCCGCGCGTCTACGGGGCGGGCAAGGACGCGTTGCCCGCCTTTGTGAAGCACCTCGGCTACGTGAGCGATGGCGAACTGGCCGCGCTTTACCGGCGGGCCGCGTGCTTTGTCTATCCATCGCGCTACGAGGGCTTCGGGCTGCCGCCCGTCGAAGCGCTGGCACTGGGCTGTCCCGTCATCGCGTCGAGATTGCCCGCCGTACAGGAAGCCTGCGGCGATGCCGTGCTCTACACGTCGCCTGACGATCCCGCAGAACTGGCGCGCCTGCTCGAACGGATCACCGCCGACGCCGCGTTGCGTGCAAGCCTGCGCGAGCGAGGCCGCACACGGACGGAAGAACTGACCTGGCGCGCGACGGCTGCCAGGTTGATCGAGGAGATTTCGCCGTGGCTAATGTAACGCTTGCCCCAACCCCTGCTAACGACATACGTCGCTTTGGCCGCGTAGCGCTCGTGCATGACTGGCTCGCTGCGTATGCGGGCTCGGAAAAGGTGGTCGAGCAGATTCTTCAACTGTTCCCACACGCCGATCTTTACAGCGTCGTCGATTTTTTTCCTGAGGCGCAGCGCGACGTGCTGGGCGGCAAACGCGCGCATACCTCGTTCATCCAGCATCTGCCGCGCGCGCGCAAATCGTTTCGCCACTATCTGCCGCTGATGCCGCTGGCTATCGAGCAGTTCGACCTGTCCGGCTACGATCTGGTGATTTCGTCGAATCATGCGGTGGCCAAGGGCGTGCTGACGGGCCCGCATCAGGTCCACGTGAGCTACGTGCACTCGCCGATTCGCTACGCGTGGGATCTGCAGCATCAATATCTGGCCGAGGCGGGCATGCAGCGCGGCATGAAGAGCTGGATCGTGCGTCTGCTGCTTCATTACATGCGTATCTGGGATCACCGCACCGCGCATGGCGTGGATGCCTTTGTCGCCAATTCGGCCTTCGTGGGCCGGCGCATTCGCAAGGCCTACGGCAGCGACGCCACGGTGGTCTATCCGCCCGTCGATGTCGAACGCTTCGAACTCAGTACGGAGCGCGAAGACTTTTATCTGATTGCCTCGCGCATGGTCCCGTACAAACGCATCCCGCTGATCATCGAGGCCTTCGCGGCGATGCCTTCGCGGCGCCTCGTGGTGATCGGCGACGGCACGGATTTCGCGCGCGCCAAGGCATGCGCGACGCCCAATGTGACGCTGCTCGGCTATCAGCCCGATGCGGCACTGGTGGACTACATGCAGCGTGCGCGCGCATTCGTCTTTGCCGCGGAAGAAGACTTCGGAATTTCGGTCGTGGAAGCACAGGCCTGCGGTACGCCCGTGATTGCGTTGGGCCGTGGCGGTGTGCGGGAAATCGTCATCGAATCACAGGATCCCGAACGGGCGACGGGGCTCTTTTTCAATGAACAGAGCGTGGCGTCCATCGTCGACGCGGTGGAGCGCTTCGAACAGTCGCCGCCGTTCCACGCGGAAGTGTGCCGCCGCAATGCGCTGCGCTTTACGAAGGAACGGTTCAAGCGCGAGTTCCTGGGTGTGGTGGAGCGCGCCGTCGAAGCCAGCAGAGTCCCCGCCGATCCGGCGCCGGAGATTCGCCGCTGGCGCTCTGCCTGAGCCGCGCAATACAGCAGTCCGCTCGCGTATGCGTGCGTGAATGGAGGGGGGAAGCAGTGCCGTCAATATACGGAGTCCTGGTCATCGTCATTGGGCTGCTGGTGCTCTATTCGTCATTTCGCGGTGCCATTTACGCGATGGCGGCATTTTCGCTGTTCGCCATGACGCTTGCGCTGAATTTGGGCGGCATCGGCATCATGCCGGCGCAGCTCTTTCTCATTTTCTTCGCGCTGAGGGCGTTCAATCTTGTCGGCGGAAAGGGGATCGGCGACGCGCTCTCGATGGAAAAGCCGGGTTTCTGGCTACTCTGTACCTGCGTGTGGGGTGTCGCAGGCGCCGTGATGCTGCCGCGTCTGCTGCAGGGCTCGACGCTCGTGTTCCCGGTCGACCGCAGTCTCACGGGTGCTGCGGTAGTGCAGCCGCTCGGCCCCGTTTCCGGCAATCTGTCGCAGGCGATCTACCTGATTGGCGATCTCGTGGTGTATGCCTGCATGTATGCGTTCCTCAAATATCGCGGTGCATACCGGGCGCTCGCGAACGGCATTTTCCTGCTCACAATTCTCGATGTGTCCGCGGGCGTGATCGATTTCGTCACCCATGCTGTCGGGCTGGATGTGATGTCGGTCATCAAGACGGCTCAATATGCCGATTTGAGCGGGGAAGAGTTGGGCGGCCTGGTGCGTATCACCGGCACGTTCGCAGAGACGTCTGCGTTTTCGAGTTTCACGCTGCCGCTGTTCGTCTTTTGCCTCAATCTCTGGCTGCTCGGCTATCGTCCGAAACTGGCGGGGGCGCTCGCGATTGCGACGGGAACACTGCTGCTGATGTCCACTTCGGGCACGGCCTATGTCGGGCTGGCAGCGTATATGTGCATACAGGTCATCAGTCGGCCCGGTCGCGTCGCGCCCGGCGCCGTCGAGCGCCAGCAGCGCATGTGGATCATCGCCGCCTGCGCGGGCGTGCTTGGCACCCTCTACGTCATCCTCTTCATGCCGAGCGTGGCGAAAGCGCTTGCCGACTTCGTCGACACCACCGTCATGAGCAAGGCGGATAGCTCATCCGGCATCGAGCGGATGAGCTGGAACACGCAGGGCGTGACCAACTTCCTCGAAACATACGGGATAGGCGTGGGTCTGGGCAGCATTCGCGCATCGAGCTTCCTCGTGGTGGTGCTGGCAAACCTGGGCGCCGTGGGCGTGATCTGCTACGGGATGTTCCTTGGCAAAACGCTGCTGTCGCCCGTGTCGACGCATTACCCGCTGACGGAACGGGCCGTCTGCCACGCGGCACGGCATGGCATGTTCGCGACCTTGATCGTTGCTTCTCTGGCGGCTGGGGTGTTCGAACTGGGCGCGACCTTCTACCTGTTTGCGGCCGCAGCGAGCGCGCTCTCGCAGCGTGCGCCCAGACGTGTCCCCAGGCGCGTGCCCAGGCGTCAGGGGTGGGCCGCGCGGCGCATTCAGGAATGAATGCCGGGTGTTGTTTCTTGCAGCCATGAGCCGTAGCGCAGGCAGTAGCGCAGGCTGCACGCGCTTCGGGGTTCAGGATGCGTGCATTTGCGTGGGGTAGGCAGCAGTGCTGCGTTTGCGGCATCGATAGCATGGTCCCCGAGATGCTCGCTGGCATGGCTTGCTCCGTTGGCACGGTTGGGGCGATTGAATCCCGCGCAAGACGGACTGCCGTTTTCCGGCTTCCAGAAAAGCATGCATTGGCCGACGAGGTGAATGTTGAATCCGACTGTCTGTCCGCAAGTAGCCCCGTCCGGGGAAATGAACCTGCCATCGTCAGCAAGGCAGGCAAAGGTCTGTCTGATCTTCGCCACACGCGGGCGCGCTGAAGTGCTTGAGCGTGTCGTCGCCCTCGCCGATTCGCAAACGGTGCAACCGGATCTGATCATCGTCTCCTGTGTATCGGACGAGGATGCCGGCAAGCTCGCAAGCCGGCCCGGATTGCTCGTGATCAAGGGCCAGCCCGGCCTTACCGTGCAACGCAATCATGCGTTGAAGCACGTGCCGGACGACTTCGATGTCGTGGTCCTGCTGGACGATGATTTCCTGATGCACAGCCGATGGATAGCGGAAGTGCTCAAGACCTTGGATAGCGATCCTGCTATTGCCGGCGTCACGGGAACGGTGCTCGCCGATGGCATTCACGGCCCGGGCTATTCCATTGAAGAAGGACAAGCGATCCTGGCACGGGCGACAGACATTCCGGATAGCTTGAGCGTCGTTTCGACGGGCGGCCCTTACGGATGCAACATGGCGTTTCGAGCCAGCAGCATTGCCGGACTCCGGTTCGATGAGCGTCTGGTTCTCTATGGCTGGCAGGAGGATCGCGACTTTGGCGGTCAGATCTGGAATCGCGGCGGTCGTGTCGTGCGCATCAACACTGCACTCGGCGTGCACCTGGGGGTCAAGCGTGGCAGGGTGTCCGGCCGCAAGCTCGGCTATTCGCAGGTGATCAATCCGCTCTATCTGGCAAGAAAGAAGACCATGCCCTTGCGCGCGGCGCTCGATCATGTTCTGCGCAATGTCGCGAGCAATATCGTGCGTAGCTTTGCGCCCGAGCCCTGGGTCGACCGCCGGGGGCGGCTGGGCGGCAATCTGATCGGCCTGTGGGACTTTGTGCGAGGCAGGCTCACGCCTGAGCGGGCGGCAAAACTTTGAACACAGCGAGGCGAAACTGCGTGTCCAGGACAATCGCGTTTAACGGCAAGTTCTTTGGCGCACCGCCAAGCGGTGTGCACAGGGTCGCCGAGCAACTCATTGCAGCAACGGATGACCTGATTGCAGAGCAGTCTGGCCATGCCGCAGACTACGCGCTTGTCGTCAGAAATCGCGTCAAGGTCCCGTCTTACCGAAAGATCATATGCGTTCAGGAGAGCCCGCTGGTTCGCCGGATACACCGGATAGTGTGGGAGCAATGCTATCTTCCCCTGGCTCGCAGAAAGGACTTCATTCTCAATCTCTGCAATCTCGGGCCGTTGTGTCATCGCGATTGCGCGACGCTGATACACGATGCCCAGGTCTATTCGGCGCCGGAGTCTTATTCGCTGGGTTTTCGGCTGTGGTACAAGTTGCTGTTCTTTTTTATCGGCAGACGCCACAAGCTCATCGTCACCGTGTCGGAGTTCTCGCGGAACGAGCTCGTGCGCTATGGCGTTGCCAGTGCCGACAAGATCGTGGTCGTACACAATGGCTGCGATCATGTTCTGCAGGTGCCACCCGACGAGGGGCAGCTCGCGACATTGAAACTCACACCAAGGCGCTTTGTCCTGGCGCTCGCCAACACGCAGAAGCACAAGAACATCGCCATTCTTCTCAAGGCTTTCGCGCAGCCTGAACTGAAGGACGTCACGCTCGTGCTGTTCGGCGGCGCGACGAAAGCCGAGTTCGAGAACCTCGGGCATGTCGTGCCGCCCAATGTGCGATTTGCCGGACGGATCACCGATTCGGAACTGGTGGGGTTGATGGCCAACGCCGGCGCGCTTGCGTTCCCGTCCCTGACGGAAGGGTTTGGTTTGCCGCCCCTGGAGGCGATGGCGCTTGGCTGTCCGGTGGTGGCCGCGCCGTCCGGCGCGCTTCCGGAAGTCTGCGGCAAGGCCGCGCTTTATGCGGACCCTTTAGATCCCAGCGCGTGGAGCCAAACGATTCGAACAGTGCTCGACGATGAAGCGGTGCGTCAATCTCTGGTATCGGCTGGGCGTCAGCAGGCCGACATCTTCACCTGGAAACAGGCGGCGCGAAACCTGTTCGAGGCCGTCAAAACCGTGGCGCCCGCTTGACGAGTCACAAGGCTGTTCCGAGGTGCGAGTGTGTGGTGGTTCGCTTCGCGCGCATAGACGGTGTGTGGCTTTTCGAACGGTCTCCCACACGGCGAGCCCGGTACATTGCGACAGGTGCATAAGTGGTGCGTCCTTTGCTATTTCGACGTCATGCGCGCTTCGCGATGGTGACGGGAATCGAAAGCCGCCCAGTCGAAGCATGGCGAAGCGCATAAAAGAATAGCTTTGTCAGATGTCCACGCCGGCGCGCTGGTTCGCGAACCGGTTTTGGAGGGCAGTGCAATGAAGAGATTGGACTCGGTGCAGGTGCTTCGCGCGGTCGCGGCCTTGCTGGTGGTGTTTTGCCACGCGGCGGCCGAGGTGGGCCACCATAGCCCACCCGCATCGCAACTGTGGCCGCTCATCAATATAAAGGGGTTGTTCGGCGTCGATATCTTCTTCGTCGTCAGCGGCTTCGTGATGATGTATATCATCTCGGGGCAACGCTCCGGAAGCACGACGGCCAGATGGTTCCTCGGCGATCGCATCGTGCGCGTGGTGCCGCTCTACTGGGCGGCAACGTTGATCTCGGTCGGCATCGGTCTCGCGCTACCCGCACTCAAGAACAAGAACTGCTACGAGGTAGCGTACGTCCTGCGCTCGCTATTCTTCGTGCCGTCCACGAACCCCATGACGGGTGCGCCAGAACCGGTGCTGGGGCTTGGCTGGACGCTGAACTTCGAAATGTTCTTCTATGCCGTCATTTCGCTGGTCCTGTTGCTCGGCATCCGGCGCGTTTATCTTGCCGTGGTGGGGATATTCGTGACGCTCGTCACGCTCGGTCTCTTGATGAAGCCCGAGTACCTCATCCTGAGAGGCTGGACTCATACGATCATTCTCGAGTTCGTGTTCGGCGTGATGTTCGCACAGTTGCGTCTGTCGGGATTCCGGATTGGCGCTCTTGCGCAGATCGCGCTGATCGCAGCGGGTGTGACAGGCTGGCTGCTTACGGGGCCATCCGCAGACGGTACATTCGACATGCGCGGCCTCATGTGGGGACCGCCTGCCGCGGCGATATTCGCGGGCGTCGTCATGGGCCGTCGCGATATCCAGTATCCGAAGCTGCTTCTGCTGATCGGCGATGCGTCGTATAGCCTGTATCTGACGCATCTCTTCATCATGCGCGCTTCGTCGCTGCTGGTCAGCCATGTGCCTGTGGGCCCTCTGCCGCGCGTCGTGCTGTTTTTCGCCATCTTCGTACCCTGCGCGGTGGGCTTTGCGATCCTGTCCTACCGCAAGTTCGAAATACCGACCATGCGTGTTGGCCGCCGGTTGCTGCGGGCGCGGCCCGACAAGGGAAGTGCTGCCGAGGGCGTTTCGGCAGGAACCCGGCAGGCGAGAACCTGAGAGAGGTCGGCGCACGAGGGGCGCAATGTTGGCGGGTGTGTTGAGCGGTACGAATGCGCGCGGTTCACCGACCCGCCGACCCGATAGAGCGTCCCTGAACAACCTGGAGAATCGCGCAGTTACGAACGGGGCCGCCAAGGCAGATTCTTCCGAATCGGCCTTTCCGCAATCGCCTGAATTCATTGACGATATCTATGGGACGCCATACCAGACTCTACGGGCTGCAACATCTGCGCTTCCTGGCCGCCTTTGCGGTATTGGCACACCATATCCTCGAAGAGGCTTCGGGAAGTCCGCTGGCGCTCGTTTCTCCTTCTGCGCAGCGCGTGGGAGCATGCGGTGTCGACATCTTTTTCGTCATCAGTGGACTGGTGATGTGGCATACGACGGGGGGCTTCTCCTCTCAAACGTCGGCCAAGGGATTCTTCACCCGTCGCCTCACGCGAATCATGCCGTCGTATTGGGGGTGTCTTGCCGTTGTGGTCGCGCTGTCTTGCAGCGGGATCGCTTACCGGCATGTGCAGTTCGACGCCATTGGCCTCATCGAGTCGGTGCTATTGCTTCCACCCACGACATCGACTGGTCAGGTCATGGGCGTTGCGTGGACGCTCGTCTATGAACTTTACTTTTATCTCATCTGTACCGCCGCA
The DNA here is from genome assembly GCF_020177535.1 of Paraburkholderia sp. XV. NCBI lineage: Bacteria > Pseudomonadati > Pseudomonadota > Betaproteobacteria > Burkholderiales > Burkholderiaceae > Paraburkholderia > Paraburkholderia sp. XV. The sequence goes on from NZ_JAGUUD010000009.1 coordinate 21,826, forward strand.
CTTTGTCTCCCGTGGCAGCGGTATCGCGCAGCGTTGATTGTTGCGCTGCTCGCTGGTGTGCCTGTCGCGCTCAATATGGTCGGCGCCACTACGCAAGCCCAGTACTACGGGAACCCACTCGTCATCGAATTCGTGTGCGGCATCTTTCTTGGCGCCATCAGCACGCGGCTGCCTGAATTAAGCCCCCGTATCAGGTGGGGGGTGTTGATGACATGTGTTGCGCTTTTCTGGTGGGCTTCTGCGGCCTCGCCCGATGAAACGACATCGGGCCTGTCGCCCTCGTTCAGATGGTGGGCGTGGGGGATTCCCGCGACGCTTCTGGTGGCCGCGTTCGTGCACACGGAGGACACTGGCAGCCGCATCGGGCGTGCCCTGACGGTGCTTGGCAACGCGTCCTATGTGCTTTATCTGACGCATGGATACTGGATGAACGTATTCGCGAAGGCCGTCAAAGCCGGGACGTTTCATAGTCCGTTCAGCCTTTATCTGGCGGCATTCTGTGTAGCCTGCCTCGCGATTGTATTTGCAGCCGGTGTTCACTTGTACCTGGAGAAGCCGTTGCTCGCACGACTCGAGAGCAAGAGATCGCGGATTCGCCAAACGGCACTGACCTGATGAGGCTGCGTTAAGGGAACGGTTACGTGCGTCGGGATTCAGAATCTCCCTGCGGTTGTGAATGTCGTGAAAGAGCAGGGTAGGGTGCTGGCGAAGTTCATCATAAGCAGCTCGCAACGGGAACAGGTGACATCTGCGCGCGCGTCGTCGATCGCAGATACCGACGCGCGCATGCAAGTGTTGCCGGCTGTGTAGTCCGCCACCGAACGGCGGCGTAACCGCGAGCAAGTAATCAGGTAGCGGTGTTGCCCGCTCGATTTCAAGCTGTTACCGAAGGGAAGTGCGATTACCCCCTCACACAAAGGCAGATGGTCATCCAGCCTTCTGATCCGCCGTCATTGTGTTGGGTGTCACCACAGGCGACACGGGCCGCCGTACGAGTCGCTTCGTCAGGAAGGCGCGGATCGGCTCCTCGACATACCTCGTCAATACGATCGCGCTTACCAGCGTCACTGCGCATGCGACGACGATCGGAACTGTCGCCGGCTCGTTCGGCTTGCCGATCAGCATGAACACGGCCCGGCCAATCGGAAAATGCAGGAGATAAACCGGGTACGAAAGCCAACCGAGAAATTGCGCGGTTTTCGCTTCGAAGGTCGAAGCACACGACAGGTTCGCGCCTACCATCACAAGGCACGGTGCAACGCAGAAAATGACGAACGCCGGGTACACGCCGCGAAGCGACATCGGGAACAGAAACATCGCGAGCGCGACGATATACAGACCGTATGAGTTGCGAAGCACCTGTTTCAGGGCTTCCATGATGCGGAGATCGACGCCAGAGCTCTTTAAGTTGTAGAGCAACACGCCGACCACGAAGCCGAATGAAACACGGTAGAACCCGCCATCCATTCTGCTGCCGGACCAGCCTTGCGAGAAATCGACGATTGAGTGCCCATGGCTCTCGAAACTCGTCAGCGCTCCCGTTATCAGAAACATGACGCCGCTGATGGCAATGATCTTGAACATCGTGGACCGGCTCAGCCGGACGATGATCACGAACGCGATGCTTGCCACCATTTCAAAGAATAGCGACCACGCGGGCGGATTCGCGGGGAATATCTCGCCGATCGTGAAATCGGCAGCTGCAACGGCGCCAGCAGTCGCCATGTTCGCATTGCCGAGATGGCCTATATACGGAGTAAAAAACAGATTGTGGATGGTTGCCGAGACGATGCTCGGCATCGGATAGGTCGACAGGCCGAGGACGCTTGCCCCGATCAGCACCGGCAGGCCGATCAGCAGAGAAATAAACAGCATCGGATACAGCCGGATAACGCGCCGTTTTATATATTCGATCGCCGTCATTCCGCCAAGGAGCCGTGTTCCATAAGAGTGGGCAATGACAAAGCCGCTCAGCATGAAAAACAGATCGACGGCCACGTAGGCATTCTTGAATGCCTCTTGCGTGAAATGCGACATCATCACGGCGACGGCCGCGACGCCTCTCAAGCCGTCGAGCGCATCGTATCTACTGTTTTTCGTAGCCATCGCACCCCCACATTTTCTGTCCCGCAACGGCGAGGTCGTCGCCCCGCACTTTGGCCATTGCTGCCAGTGAGTCTAGCGGCCCGGCTGGGACGGCTGTGTGCGTTGGACAACGCAGTGCCGGGGTTGCCGGGCGTGCCCCGCCCGCGTCGCGGCCAGGCCTTTCCCCAGAAATTGTTGGGCAGACCACGGAACGATTCCGGGAAAGAACTTACGCTGGGTCATAGCGTACGCACACCGTGTGCTGAGACGACCACCGGTGCCGACATCCGCGCGCGACGCAACATTTCTAATTTGGGGCCGTAGAGAATATGAAGATCTTCGTCATCAATCTCGACAAGTCTACTGATCGCCTGGGCCACATGACTGCTCAGATTGACAGGCTGGGCTACGCCTGGGAAAGATTCCCTGCCTTAGGGCCGGCACACGTAGAAGCAATGAGTCGAACGCTGGATTTGCCGCTGTTTCGTGGTACGTGTAGTGCGGGCGAAAAGGGGGCTGCGCTCAGTCATTACTCGATCTGGAAAAAAGTGGTAGAGGAAGGAATAGATGACGCGCTCGTGCTCGAGGACGATGTGCATTTTTGCCGGGATGCGAGGAGTCTGATCGATTCGCTAAACGAGAAAATTTCACGGGGATTCCGCTATGACATTATCAAAATGGAAACTTCCCTGGCTGGCATCATCATTGATCGAAAAGGCCTGAACCTGTCGGCTCGCACGGGACTGCACCGGTTACGGAGCAATCACACGGGTGCTGGCGCCTATATGATTTCGAGAGATGGATGCCGCAAGATGATCGAGCGCTTTACATCCTCTGATCGCGCGGTAGATCTTGTCATGTTTAGTGGCGATCTCGAAGAGACGCACATCTATCAATTGCACCCCGCGCCGTGCATCCAGGATGTTTGGCTAAAGAGTGGAAAGAAGGGGATTGCATCCGTGATAGGAGAGGAGAGAGCTGAGTGGAGGCCTGGATCGGTCTGGGTTCAAAGAGCAAAGGTACCTTTCCGTGGCGTGTATGATTTCATTCAAACGCTGCGTGTCTGGAATAGAGGTCTGGTAAAAATCAGATCCAGCTACAAGGACGGAATTTGAGTCGCGGGGTAATTGAACTGCAGAGATCCGTCGGGCGAGATTCTCCCGGATGAGTCGCGCCCGCCATGCATAACCAGTAAAAACCTTCCCCAGCACGCGTGCCTGCGCCATACCTGTGACATCGCAGTAAAAGGCAAAGGGGCGACCGCCGTCACATTCGCAAGTACGCCATTGGCGCCGCTTCGAGCGAATGAACACCTTCAAGTCGAGTACTGGGACAGCAAGACTGTCCCAACTTACGTTCATCAAACATCATCGTACGTCACCCTTTTTCTCCCGGACGCAGGACGAGAACGGGGCTCCCGATCGCAAATATCTCGCTGATCAACCCGGACCGGACCAGAGAGATAAGCAGCGTCGTCAGCAGCGTCAGTTCTCCCAGCAAACGCGAGGCCACCATGCCCATTGCTCCCCAATGGCTGGCGAGCGGAATGGCGGCGACGATACTGACGATCGCGGTCGCCACGCCGGCGCGGGCGAGCAGGCCATCGCGATGCCGGGGAATCAGGAAATAGAGGCCGATTACCTGGTTGACGATACTCAACGGCAAGACCAGCACGAAAAATTTCAGCACGGGGATGGAGGACTGAAAACCTTTGCCGAACACGAGCGGCACCAGCCAGTCGGCGAGGAGCATCGTGCAGGCGACCCCGCCGAGTGCGCCCGTAAGGAAGAACGCCAGTATGCCCCATGCGAGCCGGTTGGCCTTCGCCGGGTCTACGCCCACGAGATACGTGACCTTCGGGATGAGAATCTGGGAGGCGGGGACCGTCAGGCTGAGCGCGACGGCGATCAGGCGCTCCGCCACGCCGAACGCGCTGACCTCGGTGGCGGGCGCGAGCACGGACAGGAGATAGGTCGAGGCGGTGATCAGCAGAACGGACGTGCCCGTGTAGATGAAAATGATCTTCGAGCGGTGGATCAGGTCGATGCCGGCCCGGATCGACGAAAACCAGCCGGAAAACTCCCGTCTGATCGCGCCAAAGCCGAGCAATGTTTGCAAGATGCACGAAGCCAGCAGCAGAAAGAAAACCCGTGAGAGGTCGGAGGGTTCATGGATGAACAGAAAAATGAGGGCGAGCGATGTGACGAAGCCGACGACCTCGATCAGGATGCTTGTCAAGGCGCGCCCCGTGCTCGTGTAATACCAGCCCGGGTTGAACGCCGCGAGCAGGCCGAGCAGTACCGTCGTGCAGCCGAGCATCGGGTGTGCCGACAGCACGGGCGAGAACGCCACGGCTCCGAGCCCGAAAATCGCGGTCGGGATGCATAGCAGCAGCCGGCCCGTCATGTGGCTCGACAGGATGGCCGCGCGTTCGGCATGGTCTTTGGCGTAGACCGTATCGCGGCCGCCGACGGTCGGGAATCCGAAGTTCACGAATCGCCAGAGCGTATTCGACAGCGACATGCCCGCCAGCACGATGCCGTAGCCAGCCGGCCCGAGCGTTCTGCCGTAGAAGGGCAGCAGCAGGAGCGGGTAGACGTAACGGACGACGTACGCGATGTACGTCGCGGCGAGCTCCGTGCGGGTTTTGGAGGGCTTCACCTGATCCATGAACGTACCGTGTAGCCGAGTCTGATCGTTTTCTGCACCAGCCGATGCGAGTGCGGAAAGGCGCGTACCACGGCGCCGCTTGGCCAAAGCGACTGCTTCGCGACGAACAGCCGCGTCCATGCGCTGGCTTGCCTGAGGTTAGGGCCGGTCACCTTGACAGTGTCGTCGCGCCCGTAATCGAGCGACCGGTCCCGTTCGGCGAGCCGGTTGACCAGTTCCGGGTCCGGAAACATGATCACGCGCTCGAGGGTTTTGGCCGCCAGTTCGAATTCGGCAAGTGACGTGTCCGCTGCGGGCCGCTTCGCACTTTGGGCAACATAGTCGGCAATTTCCTCGAATTTCGGGTCCGGCATGCTCACGAGTTTCTGTTGCCAGCCTTCCGATTCAAGGTTCGAGACGAGACTGCCGTCGGCGCGTCTGTCGAAGCGGCGCACGCTTTCGAGATCGGGCTCGACGAGGCTTTCGATCAGATGCCAGAACGCGAGCACTGACGAGATGGAGTCGCCGGGCTTGTAGCCGTTGCGCTCCGTCAACAGTCCGGTTACGGACGGAAAGTGCTCCCGCCCGAGATGCTTGTAGTCGCTGCGGGCGAGCTGGACGCAGTGGCCCCGGTCTATGAGTTTGCTCTGCATGAGCATCTTGAAGGTGGAGCCATAGAGACCGGTATCGCACAACACGATGCCCTGCATGCCGGCCGTGATGGTTTGCCACACTTCGCGGAACCGCCCGGCCTGCTCGACGATCTGTTCGTGCAGGTGAGGTTCGCGTCCGCTGCGCAGCCCTTCGACGAACTCGCGCACGGTTGCGTAGTTGCCGTTGGGCGCCATATCCGCGCCAGTGAGCGCGCGTGCGAGCGCCGAGACATTGCGCACTTCGAAGGAATAGTCGAGTTCGTCGACGACGCCTTCTCCGCCGTACACGAACGCGTCTCTTGCCGCGACGAGCCGCGAAATCATCAGAGGCTGGATGCTGATATCGCCGCGCGCGGGAAACTGCGCGGTATAGCGTTCATAGAGCCTCTCGAGCCCCAGTCCGCCGCGCGCGCAGAATAGCGCGACTATGGGTCCTTCGATGGCCGCCGTCTGTTCGAGGTAGACGTGCAGCCTGCGGCAATATTCTGCGAACACCGGGCCCAGCACGTCGGGGACGAGCGTGTCGCCCGCCGTGCGTGAGCCGCCGCCCTTCGCGCGCTTCTGGGCCTCGCGGTGCCGCCAGCGATGCCATTGCGACTGGCCGCGCGCGAGTACGGCGTTGGCGCGCAGCATGGCGACGTGCAGGCGGGAGCGTGGGCGCAGGATTGCCGTCATCCCGCAACGGCGCGGCATGGTGCAGTCCGCGACGAGGTCGTCGCCGAGGTGCGCCATCTTCGAAAGCGGAACACCGGCTACGTCCGACACAGCGGCGAAGATCGTCCCATCGCGTTTCGTGAGTTGCAGGTCGGCGCTCGTATGGACGGCGTCCCATCGAAGCCCGGGCGGACAGACGGCCGTGATCAGTTGCCGCAGCGCGTCGCCCGACAAGCTCGTATCGCTCACTACGCGCAGCGAAACACCGCTTGCGTGGAGCCGTTCGAGCACGCGTATCAATGGCAGATTCGGCACGAGGCATTCGCGCTCCACCGCGAGTTCGCACGCGATCCATTCAGGCACGTAAGCGGTGTCGATATGGACGAGTTCCAGCAAGCTCGATGCGATGCTTTCGAGGCGCACTTCACCACGTCCGGCGACGTTGCGCGCGCGATAAGCGATTTGCTCGACCTGGCGCCGGCGCCGGGCGAGAGCATAAGGAGCAAGTTCGGACGGACGCAGCGCGAGACGTTCGCAGAACAGCTTCGCCACTTTCAACAGGCGTTGCTCCAGCGACACGGGTTTGCGAAGCAGCAGCGTATCGAATGCATCGACGCAAAGCAGGGCGCTTTGCGCTTCTTGCAGCAAACGTGGGAGAGACTTCACGAAGGGCCATCCTCTCAGCAATCACGCTGTGTTTGATTCACCGGCTCCATGTGCGGCCTGTGTGTCGCGGCGCGGAGCTCTGTATGTCGGTCCAGTCGATGCGCGGCGAGGACGCGCCTGCATTGACTCTGCGGCCCATTGTGAACAATGAAGGATGGCGTGTTTGTGCGTGGGCGTACGCAGGGCGGGGTATTTGCCGGGCTTTGACAGGCGTGGGACCGGACCGCTTTCGGCCAGCTTTCGCGTCACCTGGTCAGGACACGCCGGGTCAGTTCTCCGCGGCAGAGGTCGATCGTTCCGAGGCGGATCGTTGGCTCGCCTTGAAGCTCGGGCGCAGAAAGTCGATCACCTCGGCATCCGTGATCGGTTTCAGATGCAATCCGAATGCGGTGTTGAGCGAAACGACGAGATGCTGCGCCCAAAGGGCATTCCAGACCACGCCCGCATGACCGTCGGATGTAGCGGCGTTGTGCGGATCGTCGCCGGATGTATTGGTGATGGCCCAGCCGGGCGAAAGACGCACGGTCTTGTAAAGCGGACGGCCGTGGTCGTCCCGCGCGCCCCACAGGCTCGCGAACCAGGCGCGATCGCCAAGAAAGGCGACATGGCGATCCGCCGCGGCCAGCTTCTGCAAGCCGTCGTCGAAGCGCTTCAGCCCGGCATCGATATTGGCAATCGCCTTGGCTGATTGCCAGTTGTCGAACTCGCCCGACCAGTCGGCGTTGCTGAGGATGCCGATGAGCAGGACGTGGGTATCCGGGTGGTGCTTGCGGATCAGGGCGACGGCCTTGCCGATTTCCCCAATCGCGGCGTTGATCCTCTCCGTGGGAAACGGGCCATTCGGATCCCGCGCCATGGCGTCGAGGACCTCGTGCGAACCGACATCGTTGATACCGATCCGGATCAGCACGACGCCGCCTTTCCAGGCTTGCGGCTCCGTGTCCATCAGCGCGACGAGACGGATCGCCTGACGCATCGGGTGTCCCATCAACTGGTTGGACCAGGCGCCGCTGATGGCAAAGTTGTAGCGGTAGTCTTCTTTGGCAGGCGCCCGCGCGAGCGCGCCGAACGCTTCGTCGAAGTACGCGCGATACTTGTTGGTGCCCCAGGCGCCCCATTGGCCCTGATCGATCTGGTCGCCGCGCAGCTGGGCGAGGACCTCGGTCCACTGCCAGGTGGTCGTGCGCCAGGGTCCGCCGCGCGCGTTCGGATCTCGAAACATCCGCGGGTCGTGATAGGACTGGCTGTCGGAATCTCCGAGCACGGCAAGCCGTATCCCGTTAGACGGCACCGTCTGACCGCCAGCGACGGCGGCAGCCGGCCGGCGGGACAGGTCGGCCCCGGCCAGCCTGACGTAAATCAGACCGGCACCGGTCAGCACACCGCAAAACACGAGCAGCAACACTCTACGCAAACGAGACATAGCGCAACCACCTCATTCAATCGGCCCGCAAGGTACGGCGTGCATAGCTTATCTCGCGCCGAATCTAGGCTTCGGCATGGCTGAGGACTGCTGCCGGCGCATCGGGTTCGCCCGGGGCTTCAATGGTGCTGGCCTCGATGCCGGCGAGACGCTCACGCAACTGCTTGCCGATGACAGCCGCACCCGCCGGGCGGAAGATCTGGTCGTGCATGCCCGGCACCTCGGTGACGACCAGGTTGTCCGGTTTGCCCGTGACGACTGCCTCCCATCCCAGATCGTGCGCGAACAGGCGTCCATTGAGCACCTGGCCACTGCGGAAGATCTGCACGTCGCCGTCATAGGGGGCAGGACGATACCGCGCCTGCTGCGCGAGCAGATATTCGATGTACCAGCGATTCTCCGAAACCATATGCTCTGAGGCATTGCCCTGAATCAGGCCGAGCTTGAGCGCAAGGTTGGCAATGCCGAGCCAGCGGACGATCCGGTACTGGTTGAGGAACGAGACCATCGAGGTCTCGCCCCGCAGCGCCTTGCGGAAGTCGCGCGGAATGTTGTCGGCGCGCACCTGCATCTTGCGCAGTTGCCGGTCGTACCAGGGCATCGATTCGCGATAACCCGGGCACCAGGAATCGTTGAGAATGACGAGCTCCACCGTTTCGCCTTCGCGCCTGAGCTGATGGGCCGCTTCCAGCGACAGCGCGCCGAGCACGCAGTGTCCCATCAGAATATACGGGCCGTGTGGCCGGGCCAGCCGGATCAGCCGCACGGCGTCCGCGGCGACGTCCTGGAACGCGCGCTGCGGGAACTCGCGCGGGGCGCCTTCCGGGATCATCGGAATATCGATGATGGGACGTTCGTCGCCGATCTGCCGGGCCAGTTCATAGAACACGGCCGTGTTGTTGAGCGCGATGATGGGCGTGCCCGGCGCATTCTCGTTGAAGCGCACGATATTGCGCGCTTTCGCTTCCAGTTCGGCCTGACTCATGAAACCGCTGTTGCCGACGCCCGCCACGAAGGTCGCCGTTGCTTTCGCGGCAGCGGGCGCCACCGGCAGCTTCGCGTTGATCTCGACGGTTTCCAGCATCTCGCGCCACTTCGCCAGATGTCCGTCTATCGTCCCGATGTCATAGAGGTCGGTGTCGCCTTCACAGGAGATGCGCCAGCCATCCGGGCGCCGCACCATGAAGAAGTTCAGGTCGTAGAGCGCGCCGGCGTTGAAGGAGGGCGAGGTCGTCGCAGCGAAAACGCCCCGGCGAACTTCGTCGCCGCCGCCTACGAAGCTTTGCTGCAGGGCGAAATTGACCGAGCACAGCGGCGGGCGATCCCCATCGGCTACCTCGCCCGCCATCTCCATCATCTCTTCGAACGGCAAGTGCAGATGTTCGATGGCGTCGCTGAGCTTGGCGCCGCACTGCGCCGTGACGGCGGCCACGCTACTGCCTTGAGGCACGTCGAGGCGCAGTATCACCGTGTTGATCAGCGGCCCGACCACGCCTTCGAGTTCCTGCTGATCCCGCACCGACATCTGGGTGCCCATGGCGACCTTCGTCTGGCCTGCCGCCTTCTGTAAGGCCATCGCGAGGCTCGCGGCGGCAACGCTGAACAGCGTGACGCCTTGCGCCTTGGCAGCCGCGATCAGCCGGTCGCTGAGCCCGCCGGGCAGGAGAATCGAGCGGATGATGCCCTGGAAGCGTCGCGCCTGCGGCCGCGCACGATCGCCGGGAACATCGAAGCGGCTGAAATCCTGCAGCTCCTGGCGCCAGTGGGCGCGCGCGCGATCGAGCGCACCGCTGGCAAGGAACTCTTCCTTCCACAGCGCGTAGTCGCCGTGGTGAAGATCGACATCGGGATAGGCGGGCTCGAGGCCGGCATGCACGGCCGCCAGGCCTTCGACGAGTTCGCGCACAAGGATCGCGAACGACCAGCCGTCCATCACGAGCGAATGGAAGGTCAGCTGCAGTTCACCCTGTGTGGCCGACCTGGGCAACCACACGGCCCGGAAGAAGGAGGGCGACGTCAGGGCGAACGGCGTGCGGGCCTGCTGACCGCCGACGCGCTCGGCCTCCGCAAGGCCCTCCTTTTCGTCGAAACCGCTGAGGTCGACCACGTCGAGCTGGAAGGGCGCGCGGCTCCAGACCTGTTGACGCAGCCCTGCACCCGTCATCAGGAAGCCGGTACGCAATACCTCGTGCCGCGCAACCAGTTCGCGGAGCACCTGTTCGATGCTCGCGGCGTCCAGCGGTCCCGACAACTGCAGCCGGAACGCGATGTTGAGCGCGGAGGCCTTCGGCGACGCCTTTTGCTCATGCCAGAACCTGACCTGGCAGGCCGTCGCCGGGAACACGGCGTAGCTGGCTTCGACTTCGTCAGCTGGGGCGATCTTAAAGGCTAGTCCGTTCATCGCTCAGACTCCTTCGGCGACTCTGCGCTTGAAATTGAGGATCGACGGACGGGCGACCACAGGCGCCGCCATCAGTTCGTCAGCCGGCGGGCCGTCGAGGCTTGCCGCCAGTTCGGCGATCGTCAGGTTCTTCATGAGCTGACGCGCATCGACACCCAGTCCGCGCTCGTTCATTCGCGCGACGATGCGGAACAGCTGGAGGCTGTCTGCGCCGAGGCTGAAGAACTGCTGGTCGAGGCCGACCTGCTGGAGGCCGAGCACGTCTGCCCAGATCGCTGCGATGGTCGACTGCGTCTGCGTCATGGCGGCGGGTTCTGCCGTCACGGGCTCGATCACGATGGCCTCGGCGGCCACGGGTTCGATCGGCATCGGAGCGGGCGGCACCACCTTGAGCGCCGCGTGCGCAGGACGCACGGGCGTGGCCACCATGTCCGCGGTCGGCACGGGCAGGGCCTTGCGATCGAGCTTGCCGTTGCTGGTCTGCGGCAGGGCGTCGAGCGTCATCCACAGGGTCGGCACCATGTACGCCGGCAATTGCCCGGCCACGTGCGCGGCGACGGCTGCGTGGTCGGTCTTCTCTGAGGCCGTCCCGACGAGGTAACCCACCAGACGCGGACTGTCGCCGACGGTATGCAGCGCGACGGCAGCGGCGGCGACGCCGGGCGCCTTGCGCAACGCAGCCTCGATATCCTCGATCTCGATGCGGAAGCCGCGCAGCTTGATCTGCTGGTCGCGACGGCCGAGGTGCTGCAGCGAGCCATCGGCGAGGCGTTTGGCCAGGTCACCCGTGCGGTAGAGGCGGCACGGCGCTGCGCCTTCGATGGCCACCAGCCTGAACGCGGCATCGGTGAGATCGGGGCGGTTGAAATAGCCCTTTGCGAGGCCATCGCCGCCAATCCACAGTTCGCCGCTCACGCCTTGCGGCGCCAGATGCAGGTCGTCGGTGAGCACATGCAGCTGCGTATTCGCGAGGGGCGCGCCGATCACCACTGCGCCGTTCGCCACGACACGCGAGGCGGACGACCAGATCGTCGTTTCCGTCGGACCGTAGAGGTTCCACACTTCCGCGCCCGTCGCCAGCAGCGCGTCGGCGAGATCGCGCGGCAGCGGCTCGCCGCCACACAGGATCTTGAAGCCTTGCGGGACCTTGAAGCCGGCTTCCAGAAGCATGCGCCAGAGCGACGGCGTCGCCTGGAGCACGGTGGCAGCCTGCTCGTTCAGCCGCGTCACCAGCTCGTAGCCGGTGCGTACCTCGGCATGGCCTGCGATGAAGGTTTGCCCGCCCGCGATCAGCGGCAGGAACAGCTCGAGACCCGAAATATCGAACGAGAACGTCGTGACGGCGACGATCCGGTCGCTGGCCGTGAAGCCCGGCGCTTGCGCCATCGACAGCAGGAAGTTGCTCAGCGCGCGATGCCCGATCTCCACGCCCTTGGGCTGGCCCGTCGAGCCCGACGTGAAGATCACGTAGGCCGAGTCCGCATCCGATACGTCAGGCAACGTCACGGCTGCGTCGTCGTGTTGCGCAAGCAGCGTCTCCAGGTCCAGCACGCGGTGCGCGCCGGGTTCCAGCACGGCCCGGCTTGCGCCATCCGTGAGGACGGCGGCGATGTCGGCACCGTCGAGGATCTGGCGCAGGCGCGCAGGGGGCATCGTCATGTCGAGCGGCACGTAGGCGCAACCGGCGCGCCACACGCCGATCATGGCGGCTACCGTCATCACGCTCCGGTCCATTGCAATGGCGACGCGTCCGCGCGGCGCGATACCTGCCGCCACGAGACTGCGGGCGATCCGGCTGGCGCTTGCATCGAGCTCGCCGTAGCTCAGGCGCAGGACCTCGTCCGAGACGGCCGGCGCATTGGGCGTCTGACGAGCCTGCGCGGCGATCATCGCGGGAGTCGTCTGCGAGAGATCGTAGGCACGCTGCGAGTCGTTCAGTTCATCGCGCAGATAGTGGATCTCGGCATCGTTGAGCAGCGGCAGTGCGGCGATCGTGGTGCCGGCATCGCGGGCAATCGCGCCCAGCAGGTTTTCGTAGTAGCCGAGCCAGCGCTGGATGGTCGCTTCGTCATAGACGTCGGTGTTGAAGTCGCAATCCAGACGCAGACCCTTTGCCGATTCGATGACGTTCAGGAACAGATCGAAGTTGCTATACGCCTTCGCGTTCGGCGTGAAGCGCGTCGTCACGCCCGCCATGTCGAGTTCGCCGTCGACCTTCTCCAGGTTGAACTGCAGATCGGTCAGCGGCAGCCGGTTGAGATCGCGCTTGAGGCCGAGGTCGCGCACCAGCGCGCCATAGGTGTAGTTCTGCCGGTCGCCGGCGTCGTACAGATGATCGCGCACCGCCTTCATGTGCATGGCGAAAGGCTGGTTGCGGTCGAACCTGACCCGCAGCGGCAGGAAGTTGACGCAGTGCCCGACCAGCAGCGCTTCGCCCGCTTGCGACTGGCCAGCCATCGGCGCGGCGATCACGACATCGTCGTTGTTCGACAGCCGGCCGAACAGCACCTGGGCCGCGCCGAACAGCGTGGCGAACAGCGAGCAGCCTTGCTTCGACGAAGCGGTCTTCACCTGCTTCAGAAGGTCGGCTCCCAGATGGCGTGTGGTCGACGCGCCGCTGAAGCTCTTGAGTTCCGGGCGCGGACGATCGCCGGGCAAATCGGGCTGCGGCGCGGGCTCGCGATGGAGGTTCATCCAGAACTCGCGCGTGTCCGCGTCGACGCCGGCTTCATCCTGCGCCTTGGCGAAGGCGAGAAAACTTTGCACCTCGTCGAGTTCCGCCTCGACGCCCGACACTTCCGCCGCGTAGAGAGCGGACAGATCGCGCAGGATGATGTTGATCGACCAGCCGTCGCAGATGATGTGATGGGCGGTAAACACGAAGGCCCACTTCTGGCTTTCCAGCCGCACGAGCCCGGCACGGGCGAGCGGCGCGCGGGTGAGATCGAACGCCTCGCGGGCTTCCGCATCGATGATCGACGCGAGTTGCCCGGCGGGATCGGCGTGGCCGGACAGGTCGATCTTTTCCAGCGGAACGGCCGTCGCCGGGTCCGCGAACATCGTGTCGCCGACGCGCGAGAAGTGCACACGCAGCGCATCGTGGCGGGCCACCGTGGCCGCGAAGGCGCGTTCGAACGCGGCCTCGTTCAGGTTGCCGTTCAGTTCGAGCGTGAACGACTCGTTGAACGCGAGCGAGGCTTCGTTGCCCAGCTGAGCCGACAGCCAGATTTCTTTTTGCGGTTCGGTGAGGGGCGCCTGCGTGAGTTGCAGCGGTTCGGCCTGCGGCACGGCAGCCGGGGCCTCCTGCGCGCTGCCGAGAATGCCGACGCGCTGCAGCGCGGCGATACTTTCGATGAACGCGTCGCCGATCTTGCGGATGTCCTCGTCCGAATGGCTGGTTGTCAGGAAGCAGGGGAAGCCTTCCATGATGTGCACGCCGAGGTAGCGCATATACGGATAGAACAGGCTGCCCAGACGGTCTTCGCCCGCGAAGCTGACGTAGAACCAGCTCGAGAAGGATTCGGCGCGTGCCGCGATGCCGACTTTCTCCAGATGGCCATTGATGCGTTGCACGAGCCCGTCCATGCGGGCGGCGAGCGTTTCCTGCAGCGCCGGGCCGGCTTCCTTCAGATGCAGCAGCACGGCTTTCATCGCTGCCAGCACCACGGGGTGGCGCACGAACGTACCGGCGAAGAAGGTCGGCGGGACTTCGGGAACCGATGCGTCGCCGAATTGCCACTGGCCGCCGTCGAGCGCATCCATGAACTGGGCGCTGCCGGCCAGCACGCCGACGGGCAGGCCGCCGCCGACCACCTTGCCGTAGGTCGCCATGTCGCCCTTGATGCCCCAGTAGCCTTGCATGCCGGCGGGGTGGACGCGGAAGCCCGTCACGACCTCGTCGAAGATCAGCGCGGAGTCATTGGCCGCCGTAATGTCGCGCAGCTGCTGCACGAATTCCTTCGGCCGCAGATTGGGGTGACGCGACTGCACGGGCTCGAACAGCACACCGGCGATATCGTCGATGTTGGCCTTGATCCATTCGAGGCTTTCGGACCTGGCGTAGGGCAGCACGACCATGTTGCCCACCGAGTTCTGCGGGATGCCGGGGGCGAGCGGGAAGGCACGCGGGACGCCCGCCTCGCTGCCCGGCTTGACGAGGACTTCGTCGAACTGGCCGTGATAGTCGCCGTCGAAGCAGACGATCTTGTCCTTGCCCGTCACCGTGCGCGCGAGGCGCATCGCCGCCATCACGGCTTCGGAGCCGGTGTTGCAGAAGGTGACGCGCTGATGCCCCGTCATGTCGGCGAACATCTGCGCGACTTCGCCCGCCAGCGGGGACTGCGGTCCGATCGCGAAGCCTTCCGCCATCTGCGCGTTGACGGCGTCCACCACGAAATCGGGCGTATGGCCGAACGCGGTCTGGCCGTAGCCATTGACTATGTCGATGTATTCATTGCCGTCGACGTCCCAGATCTTCGACCCCTTGGAGCGCTGGGCAACGATCGGATAGACCAGCTCTTTCCATTCCTCGCGGAAGCCGCTCGCCGTACGCGGATCGGCGAGCACGGCACGGTAGGACTGCGTACGCGCTTTGGAGGTCGGTGTTTTCGCCGAGTAGCGCGCCGTCAGATCCGCGATGAACGCGGTCTGCGCATCCGTCATCTGGGCGGAGTTCGTCGCGCCTGGCTTGTAGGCGGTGAAGCGCGTCGGGCGGTTTTCCTCGAACTTAATTTCGGGGCCGGCGGACGGCTTAAGCGCGGCGGCTGCCGCGACGGGCACGGGCGCCTTGGCTTGCACGGGTGCTGCTGCTGCCTGCACGGCGGCGGCAGGCTGCTGGACGGCCAGCGGTGCGCCTTGCAGCACGTCGAGCTGACGCGCCATCAACGACTGCATCGCGGCGATCTGGTCGCGGATCACCGACTGGATATCGCCCGAGGCCGGGGCTGCCGCCATCGCCGGAGCGGCGAAGCCAGGCACGGCCACGATGGGCGCGGCCGCGACGGGCGCCGTAAGGGCAACGGGTGCGGCAACGGGCGCGGCAACGGCAACGGGCGCTGCGGCCGGCTGTTCGGGATCGGGCGGCATGGCGCCGTCGAGGAACTCGGCCAATGCAGGCAGCGTCGGATAGTCGCTCATGATCTGCCGGAAGCTGACCGTGACGTCGTAGCGACGGCGAAGCTGCCGGGAGACCTGTCCCATCAACAGCGAGTCGTAACCGAGGTCCCAGAAGGTCATGTTCGGGTCGGACGTATCGGGCGCCTCACCGGAAATCTCGGCGAGAAGAGCGGCCAGTTCGGCAATCAGGCGCGGTTTGCGGTCGATTTGGACGGTTTGGGTCATGGCGGTCTGAGAGAGGGTGGTGATGGCATCGGACGAGGCTGGAGCGGCAATCGCCGCGGCTTGCGTCGTGAGGTTGCGTGAAGAGGCAGTTGCAGGGGCGTCGATCCAGTGCCGTTCCTGTTCGAACGGATAGGTCGGCAGCGAAATGCGGCGGGCGGCTTTCTGCTGGACGGTTTTCCAGTTCGGCGTGAGCCCGTTCAACCACAGCCGCCCGGTCGCTTCGGCGAGAACGGCAAGCTCGCGGTCGCGCATCGCGAAATCGGGCAGTGAGGCCATCGCGCCCAGATACCGGTCCTTGGGCAATCCCTGCATCGCAAAGGTGGTCAACGTCCGGCCGGGGCCGATTTCGAGCAGCAGCGGCTTGCCTTCCGCCGTCACCGTGGCGAGCGCGTCGCTGAAGCGCACCACGTCGCGGCAATGTCCGGCCCAGTAACGTCCCGGCACGGGCTGATCCATTGAAGCCCATTGCCCCGTCGCCGACGACACATACGGAATCTTCGGGCGTGCGAACGAAAGGGTATCGGCGAGCTTTGCCAGATCTTCGACGACGCCGGACATCATGCGCGAGTGGAAGGCGTGAGACGTGTGCAGGCGCCGATGCTCGATATCGCCGGCTTTCAGCGTGGCCTCGAACGCTTCGATGGCGGCGAACGGGCCCGCCACCACGCTCAGCGTCGGCGCATTGATCGCGGCCAGATCGACATCGGCGGGCAGCATGGGCCTGAGATCGGCCTCGGACAAACGCACCACCAGCATCGCGCCCGGTTCGGCCGACTGCATGAGCGCGCCACGCTTCGCGATGAGGTACAGCGCGTCTTCGAAGGCGATTGCCTCGGCCACGCAGGCGGCGACCAGTTCGCCGACGCTATGGCCGATCATCGCCGCCGGCTTGATGCCGCGCGATATCCACAACTGCGCCACTGCGTATTCGACGAGGAACAGCGCCGGCTGCGCGTAGATCGTCGAACGGATGGGATGCGGGGTATCGTCGCCTTCCGGGGTATCGCTGAACATCAGCGTGCGGATATCCAGCCCGACGTGCGCAGCCAGCGCTTCGGCGCCCTTGTCGATCCATTCGCGATAGACAGGCTCGGTGCGATAGAGCGCTTCACCCATGCCCGGATATTGCGAGCCCTGCCCGGGGAACATGAAGACGACGGGCGGCGCGGTCTGCGGGGCCTGTGCTTCGATCGCGCCCTTCTGCAGCTTCGCCTGGGCCTGATCGGCGCTCTCGGCGATCACCACGGCGCGATGCGTGAAGGCGCGGCGGCCCGTTTGCAGCGTCGCTGCCACGTCGGCGAGCGAGACGCCGGGATTGGCCGCGAGATGGCTGGCAAGATTGGCCTTCGCGCGTTCGAGCGCTGCTGCGCTCCTTGCCGAAAGCGGCAGTATCTGCAGCCCGTCTTGCTGCTCGGATGCGTCGATGCGATGCGGCGCTTCTTCCAGCACCACGTGGACGTTCGTTCCGCCGACGCCGAACGAACTCACGCCCGCGCGGCGCGGCGTCGGGCCATCCGCCCAGGGACGCGCTGCCTCGTTGAAGAAGAACGGGCTGTTCGTCACGTCGATGCCCGGGTTCGGCGCATGGAAATGCGTGAGGGGAGGCAACGTACGATCGCGCAGCGCGAGCGCCGCCGCCATGAAACCCGTTACGCCGGCTGCCGCGTCGAGGTGTCCGACGTTGGCCTTCGCCGAGCCGAGCGCACAGAACTGGCCGCCTTCGACGCCCCCCAGGCGGAATGCCTGCACGAGGCCCGCGAATTCAATCGGATCGCCGAGCGGCGTCGCCGTCCCGTGGGCTTCGATATAGCCGACAGTGGCGGGGTCGATGCCCGCCTCGGCGTGCGCGATGGCGATCGCGCGGGCTTGTGCGTCGACGCTCGGCGCAGTGAAGCCGACCTTGTCGGAGCCGTCGTTGTTCATGCCGACACCACGGATCACGGCATAGATGGGGTCCTCGTCGGCGATGGCATCGTCGAGACGTTTCAGCAGGACCACGCCCGCGCCGCTGCCGAACACCGTGCCGCGGGCGCTGGCATCGAACGGGCGGCAAACGCCGTCGGGCGCGCCCATTCCGCCTTCTTCGTAGAAGTAGCCGCGCTTCTGCGGGAAGGTGATCGATACGCCGCCCGCCAGCGCCATGTCGCAGCGCCCGGCGCGAAGGTTCTCGACCGCGAGGCCGATCGCCGTCAGCGATGTGGAGCATGCCGTCTGGACCGAAATGGCAGGCCCTCTGAGGCCGAGCTTGTAGGCGGTGCGGGTGGCGACGAAATCGCCCGCGCCGACCAGCTTTTGATACTCGCCAATCTGGAACTGGCTCGTGAACTCGTCGATCACGCCACGATCGGTCAGGACGTGCTTGAGGAAGTAGGTGTTCATCGAGGTGCCGGCGAACACGCCGACGGCACCGGCGATCGTCGCCGGATCGTAGCCGGCATCCTCGAACGCCTCCCAGGCGATCTCCAGGAACAGGCGCTGTTGCGGATCGGTCAGCGCGGCCTCGCGTGCCAGCACTCCGAAGAAGCCGGCATCGAAGCGGTCGACGTCCTGGAGTATCGGCCGTGCCTTCACATAACGCTCCTCGCGGCGTGAGCCGTCGTCGAAGCTGTCTTCCAGTTCCGCCACGTCGAAATGCGTGATGCAGTCGCGCCCCGCGAGGACGTTCGCCCAGAATTCGCGGACATTGCGCGCGCCGGGAAACCGTCCGGACATGCCGACGACGGCGATAGCCCCGTCTTGCACGTCCCGGCGCCGCCGGATGGCGCCTTGCTGCGCCAGGCCGAGCGCGTCGCGCAGATGCGTGGCCAGCGCCTCGACGTTGGGATGCCGGAACAGGTCCACCAGCGCGACCTTGGCCGACACGTCGCGCGCGATGATGGCATGTGCCCGCATCAGATCGAGCGAGCGCAGTCCGAGATCGAAGAAGTTCGAGCGGCGATCGACGGGGTTGCCGAGCAGCCCCTCGAACACGGCCGCCAGCTTTCCGGCGATGTCGTCGTCGACCGGCCCGGCTTCGGCGGCCGCTGCGGCGGGCGTATCGAGTCCCGCGAGCAGGGCTTTGCGGTCGATCTTTCCATTCGGCGTCAACGGAAAGTCCGGCAGGACACGCAGTTCCGCCGGGACCATGTAATCGGGAATGGCAGCCTTCAGATGCGCGCGTAACGCGTCGAGGAAGCGTGCGGCATCGGCTGCATCGGCCTTCACGAAGCCCGCGATCGACTTGCCTCTGCGGCCTTCGAATGCCGCCACGGCCGCATCGGCGACGCCGGGCGCAACGCGCAGTGCATGCTCGATTTCATCGAGCTCGATGCGCTTGCCCGCGATCTTGATCTGCCGGTCGTTGCGGCCCAGGAAATCGATGGCGCCGTCCGGGCGGCGGCGCACGAGGTCGCCCGTGCGGTAGAGCTTGCCGCTCCGCGTGAAGATGTCGTCGATGAATTTTTCCGCCGTCAGTTCGGGGCGATTGAGGTAGCCGAGCGCCACGCCGTCGCCGCCCGTGACGAGCTCGCCGACTTCGCCGTCGCTGACGGGAACCAGTTTGTCGTCGACGATGTAGACGCGCGTGCCCGCGATCGCGTCACCGATGGGAATCGCCTCGCCCTGTGCCGATGCCTCGCTGTCGCGCGGAATGCGGTAGCAGCAGGTGAAAGTCGTGTTTTCGGTCGGCCCGTAGCCGTTGATGATCTGCAGCCCGGGGTGGGCCTCCATGACCTTGCGGATATGCACGGGCGACAGCACGTCGCCGCCCGTCAGCACTTCCTTGAGCGGCAGAAAGGCCTCCAGCCGATAGTCGGCGAGCGCATTGAAGAGGCCCGCCGTGAACCACGCACTCGTGACGCCGAGCCGCGCCATGTCGGCGGCGATCGTGTCGAGCGAAGGTTGGACTTCGTTGATGATCGCGGCGCTGCCGCCGTTCAGCAGCGGACCCCAGATCTCCAGCGTGCTTGCATCGAAGGCAAGCGGCGCGAGGTTGAGGAAGCGCGTCTGCGGCGACAGGGCAGTGAAGGTCTGATCGCGCACGAGGCGCAGAATCGCGCGATGCGGGACGATCACGCCCTTGGGCTTGCCCGTCGAGCCGGACGTATACATGATGTAGGCAGGGTCGTCGGGACCCGTCGCATGCAGCGGAGCGGGATCGACAACTGCCGACGATGCCACGATTTCGGCCAGATCGATCATCACGCCATTCAGGTCGCCCACGCTGGCAAGCGCCGCCCCTTCCGCGATGATGAGCCTGGGCGCGCAATCGGCAACGATGAAATCGAGCTGGGCTTTGGGATAGGCAGGGTCCAGCGGCACATAGACGGCGCCAAGACGCAGGATGGCCAGCATCAACGCCAGCGTGTCCCGGCTGCGCGGAACCATGATGGCGCAACGATCGCCTCGCTCCAGGCCCATGCTGGTCAGGACGCTTGCGAGGCGGGCCGAACGCTCGCCGAGGGCGGCATACTGCTCTTCACCCGTCTGGTCGATCACCGCGACATGATCGCCAAACTCGCCACATACGGCATCGAAGCGCGCCGCTACGCCAGGTGCATGACCTGCGCCGCCCGGCAAGTCGCTCAAATATCCATCTCTATGTGACATCTGCCGGTCTCCAGAAGTGTGATGAAGGAATTGAACTGAGCCTCGCGTGGCGCTTGGCGCTCATGTTGCGGGGCCGGTTACGGGAAGCGCAGGCAGCACGTGGCTGTCCACGCGTGTCCCACGCCTCAAACGCGAAATTTGCGGTAAGTGAAAGTTAAACTCCTGCGGGATGCCTATCCGTACGCCGTCGCACACACGGGCGTCGCAACAACACATTGCGCAGAGGAGTTCGTACGGAATGGCGCCAAGCCGCGCCTCATGCCGCAAACAGGTGCATCGTGTGATGCTCCTGACCTGCATCCCGTCGCGGGAATGGGTGTGCCAGCAGCCGCAACGTCGGCAGAGTGACGGTCGCTTCGACGCGATGGTCAACGGTTGATGGTCGGGTTGCGCGTGGCGAAACTGCGTCACGGCATGACGGAAAACGAAAATGGATGCTTGCCCGGCAGGCCCGTGCTTCAGCATGCTCGTGCGTGCGGACGCGCTCTGGCTATACTCGCCAGTCAATAGGACAGTCGTACCTTTCGTTGGAATATTTAGTTGGTACTGCGATGTATGCGAACGGCGAGGTTGCAGGGCGCTACAGGTGGAGCAATGTCCGCGCTGCGTGCCTGCAGATGCCGTCCGTCAGTTCATTTTGACGATCGACCAGTTCGTGCGTCGTGCTGCCACCGCTCCCGCGCAGCCGGGACGCGATGACAGGGCACAAATGTGCCAATGCGTCGCTTCCTCCGCTTCGCCGCCGACCAGGCGCGGTGTCGTGTCGCCGTGAATGGAAAGATCGAACTCGAAGTGGGTCGGTGGCAGGATGAAGCCCGTGCCGAGCGCCTTCAGGCAGGCCTCCTTGCGCGCCCAGCTTTCGAAGAAGACGTCCTGCCGTTCCGCGTCCGGTAAGGCGGTGAATTGCGCGCGCTCCCGCGCGGAGAATACTTCGAGCGGCAAGCTCTCTTCGATCGTCCGGAATTGTTCGACGTCGATGCCGACCTCGAAACCGTTCGAGACGGCGAGCGCCGCTGCATTTTCGCTGTGGCTGAGATTGAAGCAGATCCGCCACTCAGCGGGCTGGCTCGCGCAGAACGGTTTGCCATCCGAACCATAGCCAAGCGTGATCGCCGATGGCGCTAACCCGACATAGCGGCCAAGAAGCTGCCTGAGTTCGCCCCGGCCTGCCACATAGCGACGGCGATGCCGTTCGAAGCGGAACCGGTTGGCGCGCTCGCGCTCTTCCTCCGATAGCGTTTCCCAGTGCCGTTCAAAATCGTCGGCGCGAGCATCGAGGTCCCACTCCCAGACATGCACTTCTTGCGTAGAGGGGCGCGTAAGGAGAGAAGAGGGCATGGAAAGTCTGGACTCGACGGGCGTAGGGCTGGTCGATTCTACAGGATCGACATCAGCGGGCTGACATGCCTCATCGGCGATCAGCCACGACATGGTCTGCGCTCCGTTCGTCCGAATTCATCCGCGACCCGCCAGTTTCGATCCATTAAGTAAATATGGATTGCTAATAGATTGGCGAGGTTAGATGGCCTCGACTGCGGCGAACGCAAGGCGGTCCGAGATTGAATCAAAATTGCAACCCGATGTTCTTCGCCGCACTTCACAGTCGGGTACATCCGCTTGACGCGATGCCGCCCGGTTGATACGCAGGCGCGCAATGTCACGAGGTCGAACAGGATCGCGTGCGATCGCCAGGCCAGTGCTGACGCCGCACGCTACCTCTTCACGGAACCGTTCAAAGCTGTCGATTGCAAACCCGCGCGCCGCGACCTGCAATCGAGTCCGTCCACACCATCGCGCAGCTGCACACTTCAACCTACCGTTTCGGCTTCACGCAGGCGCGGCAACAGACGGTCGAACTCGCGCTTCACGAGGCCGTAGCATTCGCAGGCGCGCGCTTCGAGACCCTTGCGATCGAGCACGCGGATGTGGCCGCGGCTGTGATGGATCAGGCCGTCGTTGTGCAGCTTGCCGGCCGCTTCCGTGATGCCTTCGCGGCGTACGCCGAGCATGTCGGCGATCAGCTGTTGCGTGACGGACAGATCGTCCGATGCGACACGGTCGACTTCGATCAGCAGCCACCGGCAAAGTTGCTTGTTCAACGAGTGATGCCGGTTGCAGGCTGCCGTTTGCGCGACCTGGGTGAGCAGGGCGTGCATGTAGAGCAGCATCAGGCGACGCAGGAAATCCGAGCGTGCGAACTGCTGGCGCAGCGCTTGCGCCGTCATCCGGTACGCGAAGCCCGAGCACTGCACCTGCACGCGGTTCGGCATGGTCTCGCCGCCCGTCAGCACGGGCACGCCCGTCATGCCTTCGCGGCCCACTGCGGCGATTTCGACGGAACCGCCGTCTTCCATCGTCGACAGCATCGAGATGATGGCCGTGGTCGGGAAGTAGACGTGATGGATACGTTGTCCCGAGTCGCACAGCAGTTGCTCCGTGCGCAGATGAACGAGTTCGAGATGAGGGGCAATGGCCTGCCACTCATGGGACGGCAATGCGCCGAGCAAATGATTGCCGTGCAGATCGGATTGAAGCGTCAACATGATCGGTCCTCGCATGAAGCCGTGCCCTGCACGACCCCTTGTTTTTTAACCCGGCGCTGCACGCTTCCCGATGTCTTGCCGCCTGGCTTGCGGCGAGATACGTACAGACCAGCCCCGTCAACCATCCGTCGATGCCGTTGTTGTGAATGTCTGCATCGACGTTGGCAAATTCACTGCGCCCACCATCTAGCGAGGACTGTGCCAAACGACTGGAAAATGAGCGCTGGTGCGGCGCAGCGTGACGAGCAACTTCGTCGAATCGCCTAAAACGTATCGTTTTGTTTCAAAACTGCACAATGGCATTTGTCGGCGGATTCGAGAATTCATCTTAAGTTATACAAGGTAACTCACTGATTTTGCATGGGTTGAAAATAGCCTGCCAATGACCTGTTGAGCCCGATCAGGCGTGAAACACGGGCGAAACGCCCACCGAAGAGTGATTCCGCGCTGAACGCGATTTGATTCAGATGTGTTCCATCAATTTAGTGTGCTGCCGCACCGAAAACCGATTTTTGGAGGAGAGCGGGATTTTTGCAGCGCGATTGTGTCGTACGAATCCCAACGGCTCGAGCGCGAGTGTTGGCGCGCTCCGTCATTCTTCAGTTGGATGGGCGGCAGCAAGCCGTAGGGATGCGCAAACGTTTTGCGGCAGCACATCGCGCCTGTTGCGCTGAGTACCCGTACTTTGTCTTCTCGGTACTGTGCGCCCGCGATATGGGCGAAGCGCGTGAAGCGCTGCGGTCATGCAAATGAACGCGTTGTGATGCAACGCGCTACCCGTAGCGTCACTGGCGAGCGCGTGCCTCAACTCAAATGGGCAACGTTGACGGTATCTTCACGTGACCGGGCTATTTCAACCTGCACGGTCCGCGTCCGGTTTGTCTCATTGATGAGAATCGCCGGGACCGATCAGTCCTGCAACGGCAGCAAACACGCCCGCTAGCGTATGCCGTCGCGGTCAGCGCGGCGGCTACAACGCGTCGGGCGAGAACGTTCCCACCGAGGCCGCCTGAATGAGCGGCGCGTTCAGGCTACCGCCGCCTCGCGCGCCCTGCAATTCGGTCACGGCCGCAGCCAGTGACTCGATGCTCGAAAACACGTCGCGCGTGAGCATGCGGTTCGGGATCTCGATGTCGAATTCGTCTTCGATCGATAGCATCAGCTGCACGGTGCCGATTGCCGAGAGGCCGGCTGCATAAAGGTCTGCGTCGTCGGCGAGCATGTCGGGCGGCACGTCGAGCCGTGCCCATTCGGAAAGAATGCGTCGCAGTACCGTTTTCATGAGCGCAGCCCTCAATGGGTGTAGGCCAGCCGCTAGTGGCTCAGGTCCGGCGTATAGGCTTGCGGTTGCCAGAGCCCGTCGATGATCCAGGATGGTCGATCGCGACGGGTGCGCCGGTTGAATCTATTTAACGGATTGCGACGCGCCGGCGTCAGTGCGTTGCCACACGGAAACGCGAGAGTGCAGGCGCGCGGCCGTACAGCAGACAGATTCCCGATGTCGACAAGCAGAAGGGATGGCGCTGCGCCGTGTCCGGCACACGGGTTACATTGATCTCAAAGCGCGAAGAAAGTGTGTGTACACGTACAGAGAGGGACGCTGAAGATCGGTTCCAATGGCGCTCAGATGTGTTGCATCGAAGCATTGACGCGTGATGGACGTCATGGGTGATTCGGGTGAGCGCGATGCATCATTGCACGGGATGACGAGTCGCTATAGAGAGGAGGATACAGAAGCGCAAATCGGAAAGAAGCTTTGCCATACGCTCGATAAGCGGGCCGGAAGAATCGAATGGACGGAAACGGTGAGAGACGATACGCCCGGACGATTTGCATGCGGACTGCTAATTGATTCGATCGGTAACAAACGTAACGAATGTAACCGCAAGGGATTATCCGACGTATGAGTACAGTACTTTCAATGCAATTTTTCCCCATTCGCGCAGGCTGGCTGCGATGTACTGCTGACTTCGCTTCACGACGCGTTACACGAAAGAAACAATTGATCGGAGGGAATACCCTGTCGAGTAATTTCCCGACTGGCGTATTCAGATAAAGCGAAGCAACGTAATGTTC
The DNA here is from genome assembly GCF_020177535.1 of Paraburkholderia sp. XV. NCBI lineage: Bacteria > Pseudomonadati > Pseudomonadota > Betaproteobacteria > Burkholderiales > Burkholderiaceae > Paraburkholderia > Paraburkholderia sp. XV. The sequence continues at coordinate 46,903 of NZ_JAGUUD010000009.1, forward strand.
GCAAAATAACAAATGACACGAGGGCACGTGATCAACATTCATCGCAGGCGAGAAACGCCGCATCGGGGAGAAGGATGATGGAACAAACCAATAAAGAACGTTCCTTGGTCAGCAAGGTTATGGATGGTCTTGTGACCGGGATCGTCGAAGAGAAGTACGGTGCGGTGTTGCCGCCGCAAGACGTATTGTCGAAGGAATTCGACGTCAGCCGCACGGTGATGCGCGAGGCGCTGTCGATGCTGCTCGCCCGTCACATGCTCGACGTGCGGCCCAAGATCGGCACGCGTATCAGGCCGATGCACGACTGGCGCATGATCGACGAGGACGTCGTGAACTGGCGCTTTCGTGCGAAGCCCGATCCCACGTTCTTGCGCGACGTGATCGAGTTCCGCGTGCTGATCGAACCGCGCGCCGCTGCGCAGGCGGCCACGCGCGGCAACGCCTCGGACATCGCCGCGATCCGCGATGCGTTCGAGGCTTTCCGCAACAGCCCGCCCGGCGAGCCCGGGCATCAGACTGCGGATGAAGCACTGCATACGCGTATCGTGATTGCGAGCGGCAACCAGTTCTTCCAGCAGATGGCGGCCATCATTCGCGGCGCGCTGTCCGCGTTGAAGCCGCTCGTCGATCTGCCGCAGAGCGCATGGGAAGAGACGGTGCGGCTGCATTCGCGGGTGGTCGACGCGATCGAGCGGCACGATGCGAAGGAAGCGGAAACGGCGGCGATCGCGCTGATCGATTTCTCGATGAGCCGCCTGAGCAGTGCCATGCCGGACGCGGCGGCCTGAGGCCGGGCAGGAGAAAGACAGTACCAGCGTGACCAGGCAGCACGCGAGGCCGTGCGAAGGCGAGTCCGACGAAGTGATACGCGACATCGGCGACAATGTCGGCTGTCACTCACTGGACGGACACCTTTTTGCGACCGATGAATAACGCAGCAACCCACCACCATTCCGGGCATCCCGCGACAGTACGCTGGGGCATCGTTGGCACAGGCCGCATCGCCCATCGTTTCGCGCAAAGCCTCGCGCATGTCCCTGACACGCGACTGACGTCAGTCTGGTCGCGGCGCCGCGCTCCCGCTGAAACGTTTGCGCAGCAACATGGCGCACAGGCGTTCGACAGCTTCGACACACTCCTTCAAAGCGGCATCGACGCGCTCTATATCGCGACGATGCAGGACAGCCACGCGCACTACGCGACGGCCGCGCTCGAGGCCGGTATTCATGTGCTGTGCGAAAAGCCCGCGACGGTCAACGCGGCGCAGCTCGATCGCGTGATCGCCAGCGCGCGCGCGTCGCAACGGCTCTTCATGGAAGCGATGAAGCCGCCGTTCTATCCGCTCTACAGAAAGCTGCGCGCCCATCTGGCGGCCGATCCCATCGGTGCGATCGGCCTTGTGCGGGCCGGCTGCTCGGTGCCGGGCGTGCCGGACGATCATCCGTCGCTGTCGTTCGACCAGGCGGGCGGCGCGCTGCTCGATATCGGCATCTACGAGATGTTTCTCGCCGTCGACTGGCTCGGCGCGCCGCTCGACGTGCAGACGCTCGGACGGCTCGGGCGGACGGGCGTCGACACGTTCGCGAGCCTCAACAGCCGCCACGAGAACGGCATCGCGCAGCTCTTTTGCGGACTGGACCTGTTCGGCAAGGGCGATGCGTTCATCGCGGGCACGCTGGGTCACGTCACGATTCACGAGAACTGGTGGAACCCGGCGCGCGCGACGGTCCGCTACGTGGATGGACGTGTCGTCGAGCTCGATGCGCCGTTCGAAGGCGGCGGCCTGAACTACGAGACCGCGCACTTCTGCGAACTGGTTCGCCGGGGCGAACTCGAAAGTCCCATCATGACGCACGCGAAGTCGCGGCAGATGATCGAGATGGCCGATGCGGCGCGCGCGGCACTGGGTCTCAGGTTTCCATGCGAGTGACGCTGCGGGACGAGTGCGCGCAATGATACGATCGTCACGGCCGGTGCGGGTGTGGGTGCAGGCGGGCGCCGGTGCGTTCGGCCCGGTTCGCGCCTGACCACCAGGCCGGCCGGTTTCGTTTTCCTTCCGTAGACATGCTGTTTCGAGGAGCGCGATGATGCGCATGCTGGCCCGGCTGTGGCGCGAGTACAAGAGTCTCGTCGCATTTATCGTTCTGATGGTGCTGTTTCGCAGCGCAATCGCCGACTGGAACGTCGTGCCGAGCGGTTCGATGCTGCCGACCATCCGCGAGGGCGACCGCATTCTCGTCGACAAGATGGCCTACGATCTGCGCGTGCCGCTCACGCACATTGCCATCGCGCATCTGCATGAGCCGCAGCGCGGCGACATCGTGACGATCGATTCATCCGCCGCGCACGAACTGATCGTGAAGCGCCTGATCGGCCTGCCTGGCGACATCGTTGCGATGCGCGACAACGTGCTGTACGTGAACGGCGTGCGGGCGAGCTATCAGCCGCTGGCGCTCGCGCCGCTGCCCGGCGACGCCGCTTCGCCCGGCGACTATCTGACCGAGCGTTTCGCGGGCGTCGCGCATGTCGTGCGGCTCTCGGAAGTCGCGCCGAGCCCGCGCCGCTCGTTCGACCCCGTGACGGTGCCCGCGGGCGAGTATCTGATGCTCGGCGACAATCGCGATGACAGCGCGGATTCGCGCTATTTTGGTTTCTTTCCGCGTGAAGAGCTGATGGGCCGCACGCGCCGCGTCGCGTTTTCGCTCGACCCGGATCACTTCTACGAACCGCGCTTCGACCGGTTCGGCGCACGGCTCGATGCGGTGGCGGCGCGCTAGCGTTGCTCTACCGATGCACCGCTAGCCGTCTGTCCGCGCGCCGCCGGTTCGTGGCTCAGCCCCGGCGACCGGCAAGCGCTTGCGCGCACTCGGCGACGAGGGCGGGGCCGCGATAGATGAAGCCCGTGTAGAGCTGCACGAGGGAGGCGCCCGCATCGAGCTTGGCCTGCGCGTCCGCGCCCGAGAAAATCCCGCCCACGCCGATGATGGGCACCTCGCTGCCGACTTCGACGCGCAGCTTGCGGATCACTTCATTCGATGCATCGAACACAGGACGCCCCGACAGGCCGCCCGCTTCGTCGGCGTGCGGCAGGCCTTGCACGGCGGTGCGCGAGAGCGTCGTGTTGGTCGCGATCACGCCTTCGAACCGGTGACGCAACAGCGTATCGGCGATCGATTTGATCTGCTCGTCGTCGAGATCCGGCGCGATCTTCAGCGCGAGCGGCACGAGCTTGCCGTGCAGGTCGGCCAGACGCTGCTGCTTGTCCTTCAGCGCGGCGAGCAGCGCGTCGAGTTCGTCCGCGCCTTGCAACTGGCGCAGGTTCTTCGTGTTCGGCGACGAGATGTTGACGGTCACGTAGCTCGCGAACGGATAGACGCGCTCGAGGCAATACAGGTAGTCGTCGGCGGCGCGCTCGATCGGCGTGTCGGCGTTCTTGCCGATGTTCAGCCCGAGCGTGCCGCGATAGCGCGCGGCCTGCACGTTCTTCACGAACTGGTCGACGCCCGCGTTGTTGAAACCCATCCGGTTGATCACGGCATTCGCCTGCGGCAGACGGAACATGCGCGGGCGCGGATTGCCCGGCTGCGCGCGCGGCGTCACGGTGCCGACTTCGATGAAACCGAAGCCGAGCGCCGCGAGACCGTCGATGCACGCGCCGTCCTTGTCGAGACCCGCCGCGAGGCCGACCGGGTTCCTGAAGGTCAGTCCCATCACGGTGCGCGGCGAATCGGGCACATGCGGCGCGAGCGCGCCCGCGATGCCGGTGCGTCCGGCCGCGCCAAGCACGCGCAGGGTGAGATGGTGGGCGTCTTCCGCGTCCATGCGGAAGAGTTGGGCGCGTACGAGCGGATAAAGGGAACTGAACACGGCGGGGCGCCTGGCGGCTGAAAATGAGAACCCGCTATTTTAACGGTTCGGCGCGCCGGCTATCGACGTTTCGGTGTTGAAGCCCGTCTGGACAGGCCGCCAGCAGCGAAATCGCGACGCCGCGCGCCATCAGCTGCGTTCGCCGCGCGTGCCGCGCGCGCCCGCTTTCGCGGCTTCGACGGGTGAGAGTTCCAGCGCGGTGGGATCGAGCACCTTCCACGTTCCGTCGAACAGCCCTTCGAGGGGCGTGAAATTGGCCTTGTAAGCCATCTTCGGGCTTTCGCGGATCCAGTAGCCGAGATACACGTGCGGCAGCTTCAGACTGCGCGCCTGCTCGATTTGCCAGAGGATGTTGTAGGTGCCGAAACTCGTGTGCGGCAGGTCGGGGTCGAAGAACGTGTACACCGACGACAGCCCGTCGCCGAGGATATCGATCATGCTGACCATGCGCAGCGTGCCGGGCATGTCGGGATGGCCCGCGTAACCGGGATTGGCCGGCTCGCGGAATTCGACGAGGCGGGAATTGATCCGGCTTTGCAACAGGAACTGCTCGTACTGGTCGCGGCTGTCGCGGTCCATGCCGCCGCCCGCGTGGCGCGCCGACTGATAGCGCATGTAGAGCGCGTAGTGCTCTTCGTCGTAGTGCAGCGGTGCGACGGTCGCGATCAGGCTGCCGTGCCGTTTCCACACCCGCCGCTGCGTGCGGTTCGGCGTGAAGCGTTCGACGGGCACGCGCACGGGCACGCACGCGCGGCAGCCGTCGCAGTACGGCCGGTACGTGAACACGCCCGAGCGGCGGAAGCCCGCGCGCACGAGTTCGGTATAGACGTCGGAGTTGATCAGATGGCTGGGCGTCGCAACCTGCGAGCGCGCGACGCGCCCTTCCAGATAACTGCAAGGGTAAGGCGCTGTTGCATAGAATTGCAGCGCCGAAAGCGGTGAAAGCGGCAGCTCATTCGGGTGAGTCACGTTAGCAGCTCTCGAAGCGTTTCTGGATTTGCCCAATCCGGCTTGCTGCTCAACGGTAGCTTGCAGCGTGCCCGGCGGACGCGTCCATGGCGATTGTCATCTTTCACGCGGCGTCGGCCCTCGACGACGCTGCGCATCACGCCGCCGGCGCAAAAAGATCGCGCACGACGGTCTTGTCGAACGACCAGGGGATCGGCGCTGCGTCGACGCTTGCGCGCACATGCGCGACGAAGGCCTTGCGCGCGATCTCGCGGCCGCCCAGCGACGCCAGATGCGACGTGTTCTGCTGGCAGTCTATCATTTCTATTTCGTGACGTCGCAAGTGGAAGACGAGCGCGGAGAGCGCGATTTTCGATGCATCGGTGACGTCCGCGAACATCGATTCGCCGAAGAACATTTTGCCGAACGACACGCCGTACAACCCGCCGACGCGCTTTCCCTCGTGCCACGTTTCGATGCTGTGCGCCTCGCCCCGGCGGTGCAATGCCGTGTAGGCGTCGATCACGTCCGACGTGATCCACGTGCCGCGCTGGCCGTGACGCGGCGTGAGCGCGCAGGCGCGCATCACGGCGGGGAAGTCGGCGTCGACGCGGATTTCCCAGGCGTCGTCGCGCAACACGCGCTTGAGCGTCTTTTTCAGCGAAGGCGAAATCTTGAATTCGCGCGGGCGCAGGACCATGCGCGGGTCGGGCGTCCACCAGAGCACGGGCTGACCGTCGGAGTACCACGGAAAAATGCCGCGCCGGTACGCGTCGATGAGTCTCGACGGCAGCAGGTCCGCGCTTGCCGCGAGCAGGCCCGGCGCGCCGCTCGCCGCGGATAGCGCGCGTTCGACGGGCGGAAACGGGTCGTCGGGGCCTAGCCAGGGAACCATGCGACAGCTGTCGTTGTGGTCAGCCGTCGCGCAGCGAGCGGAAGATGTCGCCCGTGTGCAGACCGTAGTTGCCCGACGCGCGGTCGGTGAAGAAGAAGCGCAGGGTTTGCGCGACGGTTGGGAACGCGATGTCGTCCCATGGAATTTCATGCTCTTCGAAGAGGCGCACCTCGAGGCTCTCTTCGCCGGCTTCCACGTCGAGATCGAGCAGCCGCGCGAGATAGAACAGATGCACCTGATGCACATGCGGCACGTTCAGCAACGTGTACAGGTTCTGCACTTCGACGCGCGCACCGGCTTCTTCCAGTGTTTCGCGCGACGCCGCCTCCGATGTGGTCTCGCCCATTTCCATGAAGCCTGCGGGCAGGGTCCAGTAGCCGTAGCGCGGTTCGATCGCGCGCCGGCACAGCAGCACCTTGTCGTCCCAGACGGGGACGGTGCCGACCACGTTGCGCGGATTCTGATAGTGCACGGTGCCGCAGCTCGCGCAGACGAAGCGCTCACGGTTGTCGCCGGGCGGAATGCTCAGGCTCACTGCGTGGCCGCAGACGGAACAGAATTTCATAGGAAGGGGATGGGAAACGGTGATGGGAGTGTATCACCGGGGCGGGGGTTCTCGATGACGCCTGCGGCCCCCGCGCGAGCGCGTAGCGACCATGACGATTTCATCCTGAAGCGAGAACAGGCCCGCAAAACAAAAAACCCGCCATTGGCGGGTTTGATGGTGCGACGGTACTTGATGACACATGGAACATATAACCAGTGACTACTGGTTGCGGGGGTAGGATTTGAACCTACGACCTTCGGGTTATGAGCCCGACGAGCTGCCAGACTGCTCCACCCCGCGTCCGTCGAAGAAAAGATTATAGGGCAACCGCATGCTCAATGCAATCAGTTTTTAAGAATCGACATGAAAGTGTGGAAAGCGACGGTGATCTGGCTTGCCGCGACAAACGTGTCGAACGTGCCTCGAATGCGCGCTGCGACTGTGAGAGCATGGTCATGTAGCGCGCGACACGTGCGCTAGAATCCCCGTTCTTCGGCGCCGTGCGAGACTTGATATCGCGTGCGGCGTCGCATTCATCAATGCTCACTCGACACGCCATGGACATCGCCCACGATTTGCAGTCGATCGCTGCGCAGGAAAATACGCTTGTCTTCCCTCATTTCGATGCCGACACCGCGTGGCAACTCGGTGCGTATCTGCACGAGGTCGCGAAAGCGCGCGGCCTCGCACTCGCCATCGAGATCCGCACGTTTGGCCAGCCCATGTTCTTCTCGTTGCTGGAAGGCGCGACGCCGGACAACGTCAACTGGGCGCGCCGCAAGGGCAACACGGTGGCGCATTTTCGCCGCAGCTCGTATGCCGTCGGTCTGACGCTGCAACAGTCGAACGGGACGCTCGCCGACAAACACAGTCTTCCCGTCGCCGACTATGCATCGCATGGCGGCGCGTTTCCGCTGACCGTGAAGGGCGTGGGCGTCATCGGTTCGGTGACGGTATCGGGGCTGCCGCAACGCGCGGATCACGAGCTCGTCGTCGAGGCGCTGTGCGCGCACCTCGGCCACGACTACAGCAAGCTCGCGCTTGCAAAGGCCTGACGCATGCGCGTGCCGCCCTATGCATTGCTCGGCATCGCGATCGTCGCCGAAGTGATCGCGACCTCGGCGCTGCGCGCCTCGGAAGGTTTCACGCGGCTCGTACCTGCGCTCGTCGTACTGCTCGGCTACGGCATTTCGTTTTACTGCCTGTCGCTCACGCTCAAGAGCTTGCCCGTCGGCATCGTGTATGCGATCTGGTCCGGCGTCGGGATCGTGCTGATCACGCTGGTCGCGATCCTGATGTATCGACAGGTGCCGGATCTTGCGGCCGTCGCGGGCTTGAGCCTGATCGTCGCGGGCGTCGTCGTGCTCAACCTGTTTTCGAAGATGCAGGCGCACTGACGCCGCGCGACGTGTGCGCGCGGCGAATCACTTGCAGCGAATCACCATCGAACGGTTCTTCACGCTCGCCGACACCACGTTCGTGACGCTGCCGCCTGCCAGGCCGCCGTCGTCGTTGTCCTTCGACACGATGTCGTAACCTGTCGCGCCGCACGCCTTGCCTGCCAGCACGTAGCACGATGCCCAGCTCGAACTCGCGTCTGCGCCGCTGCAGCTGACGGCGAAGCCGGTTTCGCCGTTAGGCAGGTTGATCAGCTTGGTTTCGTTCGACGACGCGCATGCGCCAAGGCTCGCAATCGCGAGGACGGCAAGCGGCAGCGCCGCAGCACGGATCGCGTGGGAGACAAGAGGGTGGCGCGCGCGCCGTTCAATCGACTTCATTGTGTTTCCTTCCAGAAATAAGCTGTGACGCGAGCGCTGCGCATGCGAGCCGCCAGCGTCGTGCGCCCATTGCGGGCGACGCGCCGTCGCTGGCGGCTGCATGGCGCGCAGAATGCGGGTCCTTGTGGCTCGGCGGGAGGCCCCAGGCCCCAGGCCTCAGACTTGCGGCCGGAGGCTCAGGCGCCCCGTTTCGGACAGTTCGATGCGGATGCCCGCCTGCCCGACGAGGCGCCGGCTTTCGACGCCTTCTTCCGTCGCCGCGTCCTGCCAGATGTTGATCGCCCGAGGAATGTCGATGCCGTGACTTTCCGCGTAGGCGAACCACGCGTTGGCCGCGTCCGGTTCGGCGATCTCGCGCTCTCGAAGCAAATATTTTCCCATATCGTCGGTTCTCGTCCGGAAATTGCAGGCGGCGCGCCCGTGCATGCGTGTTGCGCAGGCCGCGCAGAACTTATCGCGCGGCGGGCAGACTTACCGTGTATCGCACGTGGCGTGCCGCGTGCTGTCGATTCCATTGCAGCAACTTCGAACGAGAGGCGAACATGGCAGAGCGGGTGAGCGGCCCATATCGTGGCTATTACATCAGCGCATCGGCGCGGCTCGTGCCGCCGCATGAACAGGCGCGGCGCGCGGGCGAGAGGGAAGGGCTGTATGTCGGAGCGGTCAGTCTGTCGGAGCGCGGGCCCGACGATCCGCACCGCATCGAAACGTTGATCGAAATCGGCGACGAGCATCGCTTCGTGTCGGAAGACGAAGCGCTGGTGTTCGTCGAGAAGGCGGGCCGCGCGTATGTCGACCGGCTGCTCGACGGTGAGTGATGCGTGGCCCGACGCGCGCCGATCGGACGCATGCATGAGAACGGACGACCGCGCCGCCGAAGTGGGCCCGGCAAAACCGCGGCCTGCCCCACGCTGGACCGTCGTATGCCGCTACGAGTAACATTAAGCCCGCTGATTGGGCCAGTCGTCGCCTGCCGGTTCTCGCGCACCTGGGCGGCCACTCGCCTGGAACGCCGGATTTTCCCGATGAGGTCACCATGGAGATTCGTTTTCCCGCGGACGCGCCCGCTTACCGCGACTTCAATCTGACGCTGGTGTTTCCGGCGCTGGTCGACGGTGAGAGGGTGCCGTGCGCCATTTCTGTCGAAGCGCTCGAAGATCATTTCGGCGCCGACGCGAACGACACCGACGCCTGGCGCCGCGCCTTCGACGCGGGCCGCGAGCGTATCGAAGCCGTCGCGCGCGAACATCTGCTGATCAGCAATGGCACGCCCGTTTTGCTCAAGAGCGGCCACTTTCCGCCGGGCAATCTCGCCAGTACCTGAGCAGCGCAAGCCATGACGCGTTTGCGAGGCGGTGTGCGTCACGCCGCCTGCACGCCAGCGTTCTGTTGCAGCGCACGCTGCGCAGCCGCCAGCGACTGCGCAATGCCCGCTTCATACGATGTCTTCCCGACGGAACCCATCAGCTTCGTCAGCGCCGAGTCGTCGAGCACGACGGGGTCTGTCTGCAGGTAATGCATTTCGACCATTTCGCGTAGCAGCGGGTTGAACAGACCCATGATGCGCAGCATCGTCTTGTTCGCCACCATCAGTTTAGGTTCGCGCTGCGCGAGCGCGTAGGCGCGTTGCGCGATTTCGCGCTGCGTGATGGTGCCCGCGCCCGCCAGATGCAGCACGCGGCCGAACGCTGCGGGCGTGCGCGAAAGGCGTTCGACGACCGGCCCCACATCGGGCATGAACACGAATTCATGCGGCACGTCGATCGGGCCGATCATCTGCGCGCGCTTGCCTTGCGCCGCGCCTTCGAATACGCCATGCAGCAAACTGCGTTCGACCCCGGGACCGTAGAAATCCGGCAGGCGCAGCACGAGCGTTTCCAGTCCGCCGTGGCCATGCGCGTCGATCACGAGATTTTCCTGCGCGAGGCGCATCTTGCCTTTGAACGTATGCGGCTCGCGCGGATGCGACTCGGTGACGGGCGTAGTGCGGGCGCGCCCGTACGGATACACGGTGCCTATCAGGATCAGCCGCTGCACGCCCGCCGCGCGCAGTCCGTCGAGCGTCTTTTGCATCAGCACGGGATGCTGTTCGAACTGGTGATACGGCACACCGACGAGATACACGGCCGTCTGCAAGCCTGCCGCTGCGGCGGCGATCGTGGCGGGATCGTCGGGATTCCACGCGACGATTTCCGCCAGAGGATCGTGTCCGAACGACGCCTGCAGCGCCTGCCGCCCGCGTCCGATCACCCGATAGCGCCGGCCCGCCGCGCTGAGCGCGTGGGCGATGCTGCGTCCGGCGGCGCCCGCCGCGCCGAACAGTCCAATCTGTGCTGCGTCTTCCATGACATCTCCTTTCAAGGCGAAACTGACCAAAAGAAATTTACTGAACAGTGTTCACTGAACGATGTTCAGTTTAAATTGACTTTTCAGTTTGTCAACCGGAAAATTGGCGTCATGGGAATCGCCGAACGAAAGACACGCCAGAAACTGGAACTGCGCACGCGCATCCTCGACGCCGCGCGGCGCATCGTCATGCGCGAGGGCTTTGCCGCGCTGTCGATGCGCAAGATCGCCGATGCGATCGAATACTCGCCGGCCACGCTGTATCTGCACTTCGAAAGCCGCGATGCGATCGCGCGTGCGCTGTGCGCGGAGGGTTATGCGCAGCTGCTCGCCAGTTTCGAGCCGTTGACGGCCATCGCCGATCCCGCCGAGCGGCTCAAGGCGATCGGCCGGGCATATGTCGCGTTCGGTGTCGCGCATCCCGAAACGTACCGGCTGATCTTCATGGAAGACCCGTCGTACACGGGCGCGGCGCTCGGCGGCGATGCGGGTGCGGATGAGGGCGACAGCGCGGACCCCGCAGACCACGCTGACGACAAGGCGTTTCGCCTGATAATCGAATCGATCGATGCGCTCAAGGCAGACGGCCGTCTGCCGGACGCGCCCGAGGCGCCCGACAGCCAGGTGTGCGCCGAGGCGTTCTGGGCGACGATGCACGGCATCGTTGCCTTGCATCTGACCTGCCCTGTGTTTCCGCGCGCGCCGCTCGATGCCGTGGTGAACGCAGCGCTCGTGGCATGGTTCGGAGCGGGCAACGCGCAAACAGCGGCACACAAGGACGAAGCGTCAGGCGAGGGCGCAACGCCTGCGCAGGCGCAGCAGGCCGACAAGCCGTCGAAGTCGCACCGTGCCGCGTCAACGAAAGCGAAAAGCGCATAAGGCTTGACGGGTGCATCCACGCCCGCTGGTTTCACTGAAGAAGTCCGGTCCGCGTGCTACCGTTTGCGTCGCATGCTCATTCAACCGCTTTACGCCCACACCATGCCGATACCCGAATCGTCCCGCGCCACCGACGAGTTGATGACGTATGTCGCCAATCGCATTGGCTTCATCGAACTGAACCGGCCGAAGGCGCTCAACGCGCTGTCGCTGGACATGATGCGCGCGATGCATGCGGCGCTCGACCAGTGGCGCGACGATCCCGACGTGCTGGCCGTCGTCGTGCGCAGCATGAGCGAGCGCGCGTTCTGCGCGGGCGGCGATATCCGCTATCTCTATGAGTCGTTTCGCCGTGGCGACGGCGATGCCGTGGACACGTTCTTCATCGACGAATACCGGCTCGACCACGCCATCTTCACGTACACGAAGCCGTATATCGCGTTCATGAACGGCATCGTGATGGGCGGCGGCATGGGTATTTCGCAAGGCGCGCATCGCACGGGCGGTTTGCGCGTCGTGACGTCGACGACGCGCATGGCGATGCCGGAAACGCGCATCGGCCTGTTTCCCGATGTCGGCGCGGGTTGGTTTCTCGCGCGCACGCCGGGCGCGGTCGGCCGCTATCTTGCCGTGACGGGCGAGACGATCGGCCCGGCCGACGCCCTTTACGCAGGTCTCGCCGACGCGTGGCTGCCCGACCAGGCGATTCCCGCGTTGATCGACCGCCTGAAAACGCAGTCGTTCGAACTGGGCGCCGACGTCGTCGCGGCCGTGCTGCACGAAACGCAATCGCACAAGATCGTGCCGACGCCCGACACGTCGCCGCTCGCCGACGCGCGCACGTCGATCGACCGGCACTTCGCGTTGCCCGATATCGTGCAGATCATCCAGTCGCTCGATCGCGAAGGCGATTGCAACTACGCCGACTGGGCCGAGCAGACGGGCGCGGTGCTGCGCGAGCGTTCGCCGCTGTCGATGGCCGTTGCGCTGGAAGTGGTGACGCGCGCCGAAGGCACGATGGCCGAATGCCTGCGCCGCGATCTGGACTTGACGCGCTCGTCGTTCGAACGCGGCGACGCGCCGGAGGGCATCCGTGCGCGCATCATCGATAAAGACAACAAGCCGCAGTGGCGCTTTGCGCGTATCGAGGACGTGACGCGCGCGGACGTCGAAAAGATGTTCGACAGCCCGTGGCCCGCGAACGAGCATCCGCTGCGCGACCTGCAGGGCTGAAGCACACAAAAGAACGGGCGGGCGGCCTCAGTCCTCGCGCGTCATGAAGGCGCGCATGAATACGAGCGCGCCCCAGCCCCACATCGCGTTCGACGCGAAGCCGAGCGCGAGGCGCGGCAACATGTTGCCCGTCGGCCAGATGCCGCGCAGGGGATCGACGACGAACACGCCCGCCGCCGTCAGCACGATGCCGCCGAACACGAAGGCCTGAACCCACGGCGCGGGCCGCTCGGGCGATACGCGCAACAGCCACGCCATCAGCACGCCCCACACGGAACTCCAGATCGCGTTGGCGATGAACTCCGGCAGCCCGACAGGCACGAACGGCGCGGTCGAGAACCCTGTCGGGTCGATGAGGCCGGCGGCGTGCAGGAGCGCGAGCGTCGACTCATGAAAGAACAGCGACGCCAGAAAGCCGGACACGAACGGCAGGATGATTTTTTGCATGCTTGACAGCGACAGTCGCCGGGCGTCATTGACTTTGCGCAACGCCCGCGCAGGTTGATCGGAACGAGCGCCATTATATGGGTTGTGCGGCGCGGATCAGGTGCGCTGGCGGACGGTGCGCGTGCGCGACGTATGCTGCAGCGTCAGGTAAAGCACGAAAGTGGAAAACCTAAGCTCAAAAAAATCGTTCAAAAGAAACAGCGCCGTCCATAGACTGTTTTCCCATGCAGGCGGCGCAGCGTGTATGAAGCACGCATGAAGCGTGTGCGATAAGCACTTGCGGGGCGCGCCGCTTCCCGACACGCAGCGCGCACCTTGGATGCCGCGCGCCGCGTGCGCCGATTACATCGATTCACTTGAGAGAACCCGTCGCGATGTCCCATCCGATGCCCATCCGCGCTTGCCCGGCTGCGCCGTCCGTGGCGCGCGGTCCCGGCCTGCCGGGCAGGCCGCCTCGCTGTCGCCGCTGACGCGATCTTCTTCAACCATCCGTTTCCGATGCGCTGCGCGTGCGCGGCAGGACGTGTCACGCCTTACGCAGGCGCCCGCACGCAACGCATCCCGTCATCCCCAAGACATCAGACGAACAAGGCAGGAACTGCAGATGAATGTTTTCTGGTTCATTCCGACTCACGGCGACAGCCGCTATCTCGGCACCTCGCAAGGCGCGCGTGCAGCCGACTATGACTACTTCCGGCAGATCGCCGTCGCCGCCGACACGCTCGGCTACGAGGGCGTGCTGCTGCCGACGGGCCGCTCGTGCGAAGACGCATGGGTCGTCGCCTCGAGCCTGATTCCCGCCACGAAGCGCCTGAAGTTTCTCGTCGCGATTCGTCCGGGGATCTCGTCGCCGGGACTGTCGGCGCGCATGGCGTCGACCTTCGACCGCCTGTCGGGCGGACGTCTGCTGATCAACGTCGTGACGGGCGGCGACGCGGCCGAACTCGAAGGCGACGGGCTGTTCGTCGATCACGACACGCGCTACGAAATCACCGACGAGTTCCTGCGTATCTGGCGCGGCCTGCTGTCGAGCGCGCATCAGGGCGAGAGCTTCGATTTCGTCGGCAAGCATCTGACCTCGAAGGGCGGCAAGGTGCTGTATCCGCCCGTGCAGGACCCGCATCCGCCGCTGTGGTTCGGCGGCTCGTCGCCGGCGGCGCATGAGATGGCGGGCGAGCACATCGACACGTATCTGACGTGGGGCGAGCCGCCCGAGGCGGTGGCGAAGAAGATCGCCGACATCCGCGCGCGCGCCGCACAGCACGGCCGCCAGATCAGGTTCGGGATTCGCCTGCATGTGATCGTGCGCGAGACGGAAGACGAAGCGTGGGCAGCCGCCGACAAGCTCATCAGCAAGCTCGACGACGAAACGGTCGCACGCGCGCAGGCGTCGTTCTCGAAGATGGATTCCGAAGGCCAGCGGCGCATGGCCGCGCTGCACGGCGGCAAGCGCGGCACGCGCGAGGACCTGGAGGTGTATCCGAACCTGTGGGCGGGCGTCGGGCTCGTGCGCGGCGGCGCGGGCACGGCGCTCGTCGGCAGCCCGGAGCAGGTTGCGGCGCGCATGCAGGAATACGCGGACCTCGGCATCGAGACGTTCATTCTGTCCGGCTATCCGCACCTCGAGGAATCGTACCGCTTCGCAGAACTCGTGTTCCCGCTGCTGCCGGGGCGGCAGCGCTCGAGCGTGAGCGGGAACCTTCCGCTGTCGGGGCCGTTCGGCGAAATCGTCGGCAACAACTATGCGCCGAAGGCGTCGCAAAGCTGATTCGTTGTCCAGAGGCGATGCGCAACGACGCATCGTTCAGCAAAGGAGTGCTCGTTTATGTCGACTGTTTCCGGCAACCGTGCTGCGAGTGTCAGTTTCGCGCGCCTGAATCTCGGGCCGCTCGCACTTAGAGTCGCGCCGTGGATCGTGCCGCTCGTCATTCTGCTCGCGTGGGAAATCGCCGCGCGCAGCGGCGTGCTGTCCACGCGCGTGCTGCCCGAGCCGCTCGCCGTCGTGAAGGCGGCGTGGTCGTTGATCCAATCGGGTGAAATGTGGGCGGACGTGAAGGTCAGCACGTGGCGCGCGGTGTCGGGGTTCGCGATCGGCGGCGGCATTGGTTTCGTGCTCGGGCTCGCGACGGGACTGTTCCGGCCCGTCGATATCGCGCTCGACACGACCGTGCAGATGATCCGCAACATCCCCGCGCTCGCGATGATTCCGCTCGTGATCCTCTGGTTCGGTATCGAGGAAGAGGCGAAGGTGTTTCTGGTGTCGCTGGGCGTGTTCTTTCCGATCTACGTGAACACGTATCACGGCATCCGTTCCGTCGACGCCAATCTGATCGAAATGGCGCGCAGCTACGGCGTGAAGGGTTTTGCGCTGTATCGCGACGTGATCCTGCCAGGCGCGTTGCCGTCGATCCTCGTCGGCGTGCGTTTCGCGTTCGGACTGATGTGGGTCACGCTGATCGTCGCGGAGACGATCTCCGCGCAATCGGGCATCGGCTACATGACGATGAACGCTCGCGAGTTTCTGCAAACGGATGTGGTGGTGGTCGGGATTCTGCTGTATGCGGCGCTCGGCAAGCTCGCCGACATGCTCGCGAAAGGGCTCGAGCGCGTGTCCCTGCGCTGGCATCCCGCCTATCAACGAGGAAACAAAGCATGAGTGCAAGCACCTTGTCCGCATCGTTTGGCGGCATTGCGGGCGCGGATCTCGAAGCCGAGCTGCGGCAACTGGGCACGCATGAGCTTGCGTCGACGCAAGCTCCCGCGCTGCGCGAGATCGCGCGTGAAAAGCAGGATATTTCGGTCGAGTTGCGCGGCGTCGGCAAGCGCTACGGCGAGCGCGCGGTGCTCGCGGATTTCGATCTGGCGATCGAGCGCGGCAGCTTCGTGTCGATCGTCGGGCGCAGCGGCTGCGGAAAGTCGACGCTGCTGCGGCTGATCGCGGGTCTCGAAGCGCCGACCTCGGGCACGCTCGACAAGCACGCCGACGGCTCGCAGCCCTTCGACACGCGGATCATGTTTCAGGACGCGCGTCTGCTGCCGTGGAAGACCGTGCTGCAGAACGTGATGCTGGGCCTTGGGCGCGCATCGCGGGACAAAGCCCGCGCGGTGCTCGACGAAGTCGGCCTGCTCGAACGCGCCAACGACTGGCCCGCGCAGTTGTCGGGCGGCCAGCGGCAGCGCGTCGCGCTGGCGCGCGCGCTCGTGCATCGGCCGCAATTGCTGTTGCTCGACGAGCCGCTCGGCGCGCTCGACGCGTTGACGCGCATCGAAATGCACGCGCTGATCGAGCGCCTGTGGCGCGAGCACCGTTTCACCGCGCTGCTCGTCACGCACGACGTGCAGGAAGCCGTTGCGCTCGCCGATCGCATTTTGCTGATCGAGGAGGGCAGGATCGCGCTCGATCAGCCCGTGCCGCTCGCGCGGCCGCGCGAACGGGCGACAGCGGCGTTCGCGCAGATCGAGGAGCGCGTGTTGCAGCGTGTGATGAAGACACGCGCAACCGGCGAACCCGCGCCTCAGGAAGGCCGCACCGTGCATGCACGCGATATCCGCTGGGCAGTTTGAACGCTGGCTGGATACCTTTTCATCGACCCACCGGAGCTATCCGATATGAGCATTTCCGCGATTAACGTACGCAACCAGTTCAAAGGCAAAGTGAAGGAAATCATCCGCGGACCCGTCGTGTCCGAAGTCGACGTCGATACGCCGTTCGGCATCGTCACGTCGGTCATCACGACGCGCTCGATCGACGAACTCGAACTGAAGGTCGGCGCGGAAGTGGTCGCGCTCGTCAAGTCGACGGAGGTCTCGATTGCGCGCCTGTGACGCGTGCGTGTGCTTTTGCCTTTGACGTGCGGCGGTTGTGGTAGCCGCCGCGCGTCGCCGGTTCACGCGCCGCCTGCTATTTCGCGTTGGTCGCGCTGGCGGGCGGATGAACCGACATGTCGTCGTCGGGCGGCTTGCGTGGCTTCTTGACGGGCATGTTGTCGGGATTGGTCGCGCTCGCCGCGCCCGAGGCCGCCGCGGGCGGCGGTTTCACCATCGGCGTGCCGCCTGGCTGCGGCGCCACGGTCTGGCCCCACGCCACCTGCGCGACACCCGCCGATGCCGCCAGCACGGCGGCGCTTCCTATCGACGCCCATGCATGACGTCTGAATTTCACCATCGTCGCAATCATCGGATTCTCCCTGCGGTTTTTTTCATTGTCGCTAGGCGCGTGCCAGCCCCTGCGGGCCGTGCGTTTCCGCGCTGACAGGCGGGTGCGCGGGCGCATCGCGCCCCGGCAATGGCGGCTGGAAGTGCTAGCATGAATTCAGCATCGACTGGCGCGTTGCCGTACAGGGGACGCGCCGCCAACGAACGCGGAGGCTGCGATGACGAAGTCCTTGAGTGCGGATGCAATCGATACCTTGCGACAACTGAACGACATCGGAACGGGGGAGGCGCCGCCTGCCGTCCAGCCCGTCGTCGAAAAAGAGTTGCTGGGCGCGGGTCTGGTGGCGAAATCGGGGAAGGGGGCGGGCGTCGAAATCACGTGCGACGGCAGGAAATACCTGTCCGGCGATTGTGATTAACCCGTTGGGAGACCCTGGCGAGCAAAGCTGAAACGGGAGGGGCGCGCGATGGAGCCGAAAGGCGTCGACATGGGCGACTACCAGGAGCGCTACAAGGAGTTCGAGATGGAAGTCTGCGTCGAGCAGGTGCTGACGGGCGTCAAGGCGCACTTCCGCATACTGAAGGACGACGCGGTGATGCTGGACTGGCGGCTGTTGCCGATCGACGGCTTCTGGCCGACCGAGCACGCGGCGGCCGAAGCGGGCTTTCGGGCGGCGCGCGAAGCCATCGATATTGAACTGCTCGCGGCGGGCGGATAGCCGTATTGCGCGGCGAAAAAAACAAAGCCGGATGCTCTGAGAAGAACATCCGGCTGAACTACACCTGCAACAACAGACTGCGTGGTACTGCCAGGGTACGGCAACTTCCAACTGCTGGTACTTCCAGATACTGCTACTTCGCCATCAACGGTACGGCTTTACTACGGTCAAGCTTTGATTGCGGCACTGCTACATCTGGACTGCAACTTCACGATTACCTGCTGCCACTTCTACGACGACTGCAACTGCAAGTACTGCGTGCTACCAGTGCTGCTCGATACTGCTGGGTACTGCCTGCTACGAAACTGCTGTCTGCTTGCGATCCGGTTTCGGCTTAGTGGCCGAAGAACACCGAACCCGGGCCCGTCACGGGCTCATGCTTGCCAGCTTGCGACGAACCGTTTTGCACGCCGCCGTAGGCGTTTGCGTTGGCTTGCTGCGCTTCAGCTGCGAGCGTTTCCGCGTTCTGGCCTTGTTGCGATGCCGGAGCGCCAACCGTCGGGTTGTAGTGCGGAGCCGGGCCGTAGCCGCTTGCGAAAGCGGGAGCAGCCAGGGTAGCGGAAGCGGCGATCAGAACTGCGGCGATAAGCTTGGTCTTCATGATGAACTCTCCGTAATGTTTTGATTCAGTAAGACGTTGCGGTCCTTGCTTTGCAGCGGTCTGTTCGCAACGTCGATGGAAGGCAGTGTATACCCCTACTATCGATTTTTTGTGCCGATAATTTGAAATTACTATTCTGAGATTAGAAACAATGCTGGGAGGCAGGCTGGGCGGGGTTTTGCCGCGTATGCACCCTTATAAACGGAGCGCCAAGGCTTGAAAAACCTTATGTAAATCATGGGCTTCCGGGGTTGTTGCGGCGCAAAACGAGGGGTTCGGGGCGCGCTTGCGGTAAAATTGCGGGCTGAATTCACGTTGTTTTCTTTCTGGTCCACCGCCTCATGTCTTCGAAGCCTGTTCCCAGTCCCCGCCGCGTATCCGTGGCGCCCATGATGGATTGGACTGATCGCCACTGCCGCTCGTTTCACCGCACGCTGTCGCGGCACACCTGGTTGTATACGGAGATGGTGACGACGGGTGCGCTGATTCATGGCGACGTCGAACGCCACCTCGCGTTTACCACCGACGAAGCTCCCGTCGCGTTGCAACTCGGCGGCAGCGAGCCGGACGATCTGGCGCGCTCGGCGAAACTCGGCGAGCAGTGGGGCTACGACGAGATCAATCTGAATTGCGGCTGCCCGTCCGAGCGTGTGCAGCGCGGCGCATTCGGTGCGTGTCTGATGAAGGAGCCGCAACTCGTCGCCGATTGCGTGAAAGCGATGCGCGACGCGGTGTCGGTGCCCGTGACGGTCAAGCACCGGATCGGTGTCGACGACGTCGAGGACTACGCTTTCGTGCGCGACTTCGTCGGCACGATCGCCGAGGCCGGTTGCGAGGTCTTCATCGTGCACGCGCGCAATGCGATCCTCAAAGGCCTCAGCCCAAAAGAGAACCGCGAGATTCCGCCGCTCAAGTACGACTACGCATACCGGCTGAAGCGCGACTTTCCGCAGCTCGAGATCATCATCAACGGCGGGATCAAGACGCTCGACGAAGTCGAAGCCCACTTGCAGCACGTCGATGGCGTGATGCTGGGCCGCGAGGCGTATCACAACCCCTATGTGCTCGCCGATGTCGACGCGCGTTTCTACGGCTCGACGGATGCCGCGCCGACCCGCGAAGAAGCGGAAGCGAAGCTGATCGAATACTGCCGCGCTGAACTCGCGCGCGGCACCTATCCGGGCGCGATCGTGCGTCATGCGCTGGGGCTGTATCGCGGCGTGGCGGGTGCGCGCGGATGGCGGCGTGTGCTGTCGGACAGCAAGAAGCTCCAGGCACGCGATCTCGCGATTTTCGACGAAGCGCGACAGCATTTGCGCGAGCCCAGCGAAATCTTTGAATAAAGGGCTTTGCAAATACGGTTCGTGTTTGTATAATCTCGCTTCTTCGTTGCTGAGCACCGCTCTGCGGCAGGCAGTGAAGGTGTAGTGCAGTGGTGGCTGTAGCTCAGTTGGTAGAGTCCAGGATTGTGATTCCTGTCGTCGTGGGTTCGAGTCCCATCAGCCACCCCAAAGAATTCAGCAGTATCAAGCATTTGAACAATGAAGGCCGTTCCGGAATATGAAATTCGGAACGGCTTTTTCATTTTCGGAACGGGGATCTCCGATGGGCGGCAAGCGGACGAGACGCGCGGTGGAAAAAACCATTCGAATGGCGTCGACGGCTCGTCAATCTCCAGTGGCGCATGTAGATCCAAAAGCGGCGGCCGCTGGTCTGGGGACGACTCTCCTTTTTCGACCGTCGGCCGACTCTGAAGAAGTTCGCCGCGAGCTGCGAGTTGTTGAGTCAATGGAGAGCGCCACAACGCTCTACAAGTACCTCGCGAGGCGACATGCGGAAGGGTTGATCACCGAAGGATCGACACGCGTAGGAACGTTATTCGATTTCAGGCGCGAGGAATTAGGGCGGGGCGTCGCCGATCCCGACGAGGGCAAGTTGCGGGTCGATCGATCCATCGTAGGCGAACTGAAGATTGATCGCGGAACTCCAAGCGCGGAGATGATGCGTTTCTTCGGCGTCGACGTCGTTGGCAGCGCATCGATCGAGAACATTCATTTTCGTCGGGAAATCGAACATCCCGACGTCTTTGTCTGGTGCTGCTCAACAGTGCATTCAAAAGAGACAATGTCGTCTCTTGAAGGGGCAGATACTTGCGTCGAGATTCGGAACGCGGGCGCTTTCTTCGATGAACTCACGGCAGCGCTAAACGCAGTCCGTCCTGTTGAGTTCTTGGGATTTCGAGAAGTGACGTATGTGCCGCGTGATCAGACGTGGGAGTCGTACTCTCCGTTAATGTCGGCTGCATTCGTGAAGGAACCGGCCGCTTATGGGGCTCAAAATGAAGTTAGGGCGGTCTGGCGTGCCCTTGATGAAAATCGCTTGGAGCCGGCGTTTCCGCAAAGTCGTCGGCTCGCCGAGTTCTGCAGCATAAAGGACTGACGTCTCGGCTCATTCGGTTGCCTTTGCGACCTTGACCTTGCGCCTGTCGTAGTGACGATGCGTCGTGCTCGGGTTCGCGTGCGCGGCGAAATCGTACGCGTCGTCGTCGCGATTCGAGAGCTTCGCGGTGATCGCCGTCGGCCGGATATCGGAGAGCGCGAAGTACTCCGGGTGGTCGGTGAGCATGAGCTCCATGCCACCGCGAATCGGTCGGTTGATGCGATTGGCGATTCGCTGCGCGGCCTCGCGCATCTTCTTCGCCTCGAACTCGGTCGCGATGTCCGGATCGAACGCGCCGATATAGGCGTACATCGCGTCCTGCCATACCGATGACCAGCCGCTCTTCGAATAGGGCTGGCCAGTGCGGTTAGGGAAGAGAAAGAGGCTGGCAACCTTGCGATCGCGCTTGGCGCGCTCGACGACAACGCGCAGACGCAACGACCATTCGCGCAACTTCACGACGACGTTCTCGCCTTTCTTGCGCTTGGCATTCACCACGCGCACGCCGGCGTCGACGAGGCCAGACATGTGGAACGGGCGGATCTCGGCGGCACGGAAGCCGGTGAGATAGCAGAACATCGCCGCGAGCCCCATCGTCCGATATGACTGCTCCTGCTTGAGCGCCCACAGATAGAAGCGCACGACCTGACCGCGCTCGATTGCGCGCACATCCTTTTCGGTTTTGTTCTGCATCATCCCGACGAACGGGTTCGCCTTCACGAGACCCCATCGGATCGCGTAATTGCAGATCGTCGTCATGAGCGCCATATCCTTGTTGGCGCCGGCCGGCGCGCCAGCCTTCGCGCGCTGGTCGAGATATTGATAGCCGTGGATTGTCTCGAGACTGAGCGGTGCCATACGGCCGAAGAAGCGCGTGAGGCGCTCATACTGACCTTTGCGGACCTGCTTGCCTTCGCGCGACTGATCGCGGTAATGCATCGGGTCGACCTCATCGCGAAAGCGCTCGATCATCTCGGCCACGGATCCGGAGATGATCTGCCCGGCCTGAATGTCGAGCGCCTGGCGCTTTGCAGTGCGCTCGGCGACCGCGATCATGTGGCGATCGCCGAGCGGCGCCGTGGCCAGTGTCTGGCTGCGGCCGTCCGGGAACTTGTACCAATACGAGATGCGGCGAGCCCCCGTGCGCTTATACAGTCGGTCGACGCCGGTGGTTTCGTTCTTTGCGGTGCGTTGCTCAGTTGAACGCTTGGAGGTTTGGCGATGCATCGTAGCGTGATGTCTTCTTGTCAGTTGATACGCCGAGCTTCATGTCGCGATAAGCGCGCGCGACCTTCGGCAGGCCGTTGCGGTCGACGACGTAGCGCCAATGGTTCTGATCGAGCCACTTGATCATGGCGGCGCGCTGGTTCGGTCTGCAGTCGACGAGTTCGGCCAGTTCTGTCGAGGTGAGATAGTCGCTCATCGGTTCAGCTCCTTTTCGGCGGCCGCCAAGGCAAGGTTGAGTTCGGTCATGACGTCATGCGAGCCGCCTTTGTCCGGATGCGCGACGCTCGCGCGGCGCCGAAAGGCGAGCCGCACTTCGACGAGGCTCGTTTCATGCGGAGACAACCCGAGCACCTCCCGCCACGGGCGTACCGCGCCCGGAGCCGGGAGAGCCGCGAAGCCCGTAAAAGCGGCCGCCATCATATCGCCAGTGCCCCAGCGCGCGATGCCACGTAGCGCGTCGATCGTTTTGACGATCGCCAGCATGTTGTGCTCGACCTTGTCCCAGCGGTCGCACGCGAAACACATCTGCTTGCCGTCGTATGTGAAATAGACGGCGACGCCTTCGTCATCGGGCTTGCGAAAGTTCGCGTAGGGCAGGCCGTCCTGTCGCAATGGGACATTCGTCGAAACTACGAGGTTGCGGCCGCCGAGCCTGCGAACCTCTGCGACGACCGCGTCGCGCGCAACGGCAAATGTGGTGCTGAACTTCGCGCGCGATCGCCGATACGATTCAGTTCGCTTGCGACCAGTCGGCCATTGAAGCGGATAGGCCGTCGTCATGCGATCGCTCCGAGTTCGTGCATCTGGCGCAACTGCGCGGCGACGTCGGGCGGCACATCGAAGAACTGAAGGGCGCCTTTGCATTCGACGAACGGAACGGGGCGCGCGTCGACGAGACGGAATCCGTAGGCGCCGTCGACATGCCACTTCGAGATGCGATCCGCTGGCGCAATGCACGCCGTAATCGTGACGGCTCCGACGATGCCGCCCCGCTGCAACTGCTCAAATGGCGGCAGCTCGATCGTCGGGCCCCCGCGCGACCAAAGCGGATCCTGAGCGCCTTCGTATTCGGCACGGGTCATACTCTTCGACGCATGCACCAGCACGCGGCCGCGGAATTTCGTCGGCCAGGTGCGGTTCTCGATGTCTTTGATCTCGCCGGACGCGATTGCGGCGGCGCGCGCGGCACCGACGAGATCAGGACGCACGATCAGCCACGCCCATGGTTGGCGAACAGATAGTGCTTTCATGCTAGGATTCCTCCCCTTGCAAATTGGCGTCCGTGATATGTCGAGCTACTTTCATTTGTGTTCCGTCCAGTTGTCCCCCGGAAGCGTCATTGAACCTGGCAACTGGGGGCGCATCATCGAGCTGTATCCGCAAGATGCCAATGTGCATAACGCGTGGCGCGTCGCTGCTGAGCAGGTCTTCGAAATGACGCGCCTGCAACTGGCACCAAACGCCCCCAGTAGGTTGACGAGCGCCTTTGCATTTTTCTCGCAGGCGGATGCCGAGCAGCAACGAGCCCAAATGGGCTGGATCAATATGTTGTATGAGGTCGAGCTCGTGGATCCGAACGCCGCGCAACACATTGGCGTATTCGCCCTACTGACTGCCACATATGCGCTCGACAACACGCGCTTTCTTCCGAAAGCACGAACCTTGGCGGTCCAATACTGGACAGGCTCAACTCCGGCTGGTACTAAAGAGCTCGTAACAGCTTCGCCTCTGCGGGTTGTCAAACGCATCAATTAACAACCTCCCAGGAATTCGTCGTGCGTACGGCCGTCGAGATGCATAAGTGCGCCTTGCATGCCTTGGCACTTCCAATCAGCGCAGCTCGCGCCGTAGTGGCGACCCAGATGTTTCAGTTCCGGCTCGCCGCCGCAAAACGGGCATGGCAGCAGGTTCTGGCTGTTCTCGCTCATCGCTGCCCCTTCGCTTTGAGCACTTTTCCTATCGATATACCGATCGCGAGCGCGAAGACCATGTAGACGGCACCAATCAATGCGCCGAGGGTGATCGTGTTCACTGGTCCTCCTTGTCGCTGGCTGTGGCGCTAGCCGCGCGGAGCAATCGCTCACTGCAAGATTGATCGGCCATCCAGTCTTTGTCGCCGCACTTCTCGCAACGCTCGCCGTCCTCGTCCCATTTGTGCGATACAGGGTGTGGACATCCGGAACCGTCGCGTTCCCGCTCGTCCAGCGCTCCTATGGCTACCGATTCGCTGGCAAAGTGTTTCAAAAACTCATCGACGATGATCTTGGTTTTGTCGTCACCGGCCATCGCGCCGAATTGCTCCTGATGCGTTTGGATGTAATTCCACGCGGGCTCAAGCGTCTTTGTCATGCCATCAAATACCCACTTTGGAACCGTCTCCCGCTCGCTTGGAGCATCGACGGTCGGAGCGGCGGCGAGTGCGGCTTTCACGTACGCAGCAAGTTGAAGCGCTGCGACGTAGCTCTGGCCGTCCACACTCGTGCCGCGCTGTCGAATCCATGCATCGACGAACGGCTTCACTTCGTCGAGACCTTTGATGTCCCGTACATGCACGCTCGGCACCGTGCTCGACGTCTCGCTCTCCACAGGGTTATCCACTTTTTCTGTGGATAACTTTTCGGCCGCTTGGAATACGTCCCATGCGAGGACGGTGCCATATTCAGCATAGCCGTCGCCTTCCGTGCTTAGCACGTCATCGATGTAATCTGGCGCGACGACCTGACGCAAGATCTGCTCGAAGCGTTCGCGTTGACTGTTCATATCGGTCACGATCGTTTCTTCCTAGGTGTCCATATCCAATGAAACTGACGCCCGAGAACTGGAGCATCTGGCGGCAGCACGATGCAGTGGAGATGACGTAGGCGGTTGTCGCGCATTCGTACCTCGAGGATTCGATACCGACGCCCGCGCACCGTCACAATCTCGTCGTCCATCGCCGGTATTGGGAGGCTCGGATGCCAGCCATCAACCCGCAGACGAACTGGATCCCACGCCTTCTTCACGATTCAAATCGTCGAGGGTCTGCGGATCGAAGAGCTGCAGCACGAATTCGCGCAGCACGAACTTCTCTTCATCGGACGGCTCGCGTGATACGTTGTTGTCGCCGACGATCTCGAATTGTTCGATAAAGGCGATCGCGCGTTTTTCATCCATCATTGCTGGCGGCTGCGGCCCGTAGGGACCGTGCAGCGTTAGGCTGGGAAGAAAGCGCGAGGGATCGAGTTCTGTATCGACTTTCAGGCAGAAGACACGACCGCCCTGCGACACAAGGGCCACCATCAGCCGCGCTTGTTTCGTATCGCCGCCGATATAGAAACCTTCGTTGTTCAGCATCGCGCGGACTTGCGGCTGCACGAGGTCAATCTCTTCAGGCTGTCCGATGAGAATAGGGTTGCGGGCCATTATTTCGATTTCCTGAGCTTTACTTGACGGAGATGTCCGACACGATCACGGACGGCTTAAAGATGACCTTGTAGTGATATGTGCTGACGTCTGCGGCATCAATCTGCTCCGCGAAGTACGTCACATTGTCCGAAAGGCCAAGGAAGTGCTTTTTGTAGCTGTTCGGACCTGTCTTGCATGTGATCGATACTTCGCGCGACCTGTCGTTATTGCCGATGCTGCAAAGGCCCTCGACGCTAAGAATGTATTCGCCTGTGATGCCGTTGTAGAAAACGACCCGACGTTCGATCTGGAAGTTGTCCGCGGCCTTCGATAGGTTGCTCGATGCGACGTCAGCGTCATTGCACCCGGCGAGTGCGGCAATCGCGATCAGCAAGAGAAGTCTGTTCACGAGTTCTTCCCCGTGTCGACAGCGATCTCCGGGACATAGTTGATGCCGTCGATCGGGTGATAGTTATTCGAGTGCTTCTGGCCATCGAGGCGGATGCGCAGGTATTGACCGTCGGCGCCGGTGATGACACCCGGTTTGCCGTAGGCTTCGACGCGCTGTCCGCGCTTAACGTCGACGCCGTAATAGCTCTTGATGTAATCGAAGCTCATCTGATGATCCTTAAAAAAGTCCGGGCCGAAGCCCGGACAAACCACGCCGCGCTCCGAGGGTTAGCGCGTCGTACTACCCAGTTGTGCGGCTCCGCGCGCAATGACCGTCTTGCCGACAGTGAGCGTCACGAGTTCACCGCGATCGCACGCGAGCATTTCGACGAACGCGCTGCACAGTCCGTGCGCTGCGTTGTCGGTGGGCCGGTGCGATGTTGCATAGGTGCGCGCGCGTTCGAGGAACTGCGCCCGGCGGCGCGCGGCTTCGTTTCGCATCACTTGCCCGCGATGCGGTAGTTCGCCGGCTGCGTATCGGTACGCGACTCGAGCTCGGCGGGTTTCAACGAACAATCGAAACCGGCGGCGCGATATGCGTCATAGACTTCCTTGCTGACCTGACAGCGGATCAGCACGGCAGCCTTCTGCAGATTCGTCTTCACGATCTGGTCTTCTGTGACAGTCGATTGGCGAACTGTCTCTGCGGCCGCGACTTCGAGCTTGCAGTCCTGCAGGCTGTGCGACGCGCCCCCGACGAGCGAGACGCCGGCGATCGCGCCGCCGAACTGGACCGTCTGGCCGCAGTTCATCTGGGAGAAAGAAGAGGCATAGGCACCCAGCACCGGCGCGCTAACGTTGCGAACGGTCTCCGTCGTATGTTCCGGCGTCTGAGAGAACTGGATAGTGCCTTGCGCGGTGGATGTGGCCGCAGACTGCTGAGTAGCGGTCGCAGTAGTACTCGTTTGCGCATGTGCGTGGCCAGCAATACCGAGTGCTAGAATCAACAGCACGACGGTGGATTTCGTGTTCATCGTGGTCACCCCCTAAGGTGTGGTTGCTCGGGCCTTCGGTATTTCCGGTACCGAAGGCCTTCTTCGTTAGTGGCCGTACGAATAGCTGCCGGCGAGGTTCGTGTAACCGTATGCGCTCACGTCCGTGCCGACGCCCGACTTGCTCGAGCCATAGCCATCGCCGGACGTGTAGCCGCCGGCATTCGCGTTCGACGTGCTGCCCGTATAGCTGCCGGACGCCGAGACGCCACCGCCGATACCCGAGAACCCGTACGACGCGACGCCGGCGCCGATGACAGTGCCGCCGATCGCATAGCCGCCGCCAGCCGAGTTGCTCCACTGCGACGAATAGCCATTGCCGTTCTGTCCGGCCGAGGCCTGGGAGCCGCCCGACGTGCTCGACGACGAGCCGAAGCCGCCGCTGAACGACGAGGATTGATTGTTCGAATAGCCGCCCGCGAACGCGGCCGGTGCCGCGGCGAGTGCGAGAGCTGCTGCAACTGCGAGGGTGATGCGCTTCTTCATGGTCTGCCCCAAAGGTTGGTTGATTGCGCGGTGGTCCGGCCGCGCCCGGTGCTGCAATTCAAATTTCCCTGCTGCGATACATCTCGACTTCTTTCTCCAGCTCGCGCACGCGTGCCTGCGATGCCATCAACAACATCGCGGCGCCGGGCGACGTGCGCGGCGTCGACGGAGCCGGCGACTTCACACATGCGGCGGCAAACCGCTCGAGCGCGTCGATGGAGCCCGTCACGCTGTGGTAGTGCTGCGTTCCGATCGTGCCGTCGAGAACGACAGTCAGACCGGCGTCGCGCGCGAGTTTGATGAGCTGCTCGTTCATGGCCGGTTGTCAGTCGGGAAGGGCCACGCGACGCCCGGGTTAGCCTTGTTGAACTGTTCCGCCGGCGAGGCGCTCTTCGCTGTTTTCTTGACACCAGCGCTCTTCTTCGCCGCCGGCACTTTCTTTGCGGCGGGAACCTTCTTCACCGCGAATCGCTTCTTGGCGTCTGCCTTCGCTGGCGGTTTCGGTGCGCTGGCGGGTGTCTTCTTCGCGGGCGTGGGCGTCGGCCGCTTCGGCTTCATGTCGCCCTCGATCTGCTTGCGTACGGCGCCGGGGTCGATGCCGCGGACGCGCGCCGTCGCTTCGAGCAGCTCGGGTTTTGCAGTCGAATAGTTGTCGGCCACCGATTCGCCAATCAGCGCGATGTCCATCACCAGACGGCCCAGCGCCTCCGAGTCGTTCTGCTCAAACTCGTCGACCTTCTTTGCGAAATCAGCTTCGCTGATCGCCTTCGAGCCCCAGTCGTACAGTTTCGCGAGACGGCGCTGGTTCTCGTTCCAGAGACGCCGATAGAACGTAACGGCGACGATCTTCAAATCAAAATCGTCGAGCCCAGTGCCCTCGTGTTTCGCGCGCACCCGTCGGAAAAGCTCGCCGCGATATGCATCGGCCGCTTTCTTCTTAGCGTTCTCCGCGGATTGCGACGGATTGGATGCGCCGGTGCTGCGCGCCTGGATGCCCTTATCGGCCAGCGCCTTCTTCAGGTCTGACTTCTGCATGACGTCGATCATTTCGCCGCCGTGCGGACTCTCAAGCAGTGCGGCCGACTTCACACCCTTAGCGCCGATGATCTGACGGTAGGTGCGTTGCTTCGGATCGTCGTAGCAGCGCTCGTCGAGCTTGACCCAGCCACCGACCAACGCACCGTGCTGATACGGTTGCGTGACTTTCGCGTCTTTGCCCGCGATGACCTTGCGTCCAGTTGCCTCAGCTTCGACGCGTTTCTGCGCGGCTGCAGCGTCGCGCTTCTTCGCATAGCACGCCGGATCGGTGCAAACGTCTTTGCTCTTCACGTCGCCGAACAGATCGGACTGATTGCCGGTGCGCTTCGGGCACGGACCGCATGCGCCAGCTGCGGGCACCAGTTGCTCGTCAGCCGTTTTGAACGGTGCCTGATCGAGCCGGAGCATGTAATTGGTCTGGACATGGTCCGAGGCCTCACGCAGCGACATGGGTTCGCCTGTCCAACGCGACGCCGTGATCTCTTTTGCGGCTTTGTCCTGCAGATCTGTCGGCATGCGCGCGATGACGAGCGCGGTTTTCGCGTTCAGTTTCCCGTCGAAGAAGAGCTTGCGCGTCGACGCATTGAGCGCGCACAGCTTCAGCCGCTGCGCGACGTATGTCTTCGTCTGGCTGACCTCGTCGGAGATCTGCTCGAGCGTGTGGCCGCGATCCGACAGTACCTTGTAGCCGTCGGCTTCTTCGAGCGGATGCAGGTCCTTGCGCTGCAGGTTCTCGACGATCTGGATGTGCAGCACCTCGTCGTCCGATAGATCGCGCACGAGCACTGGCACATCCTTCAAGCCTGCAGCAGTGGCGGCGCGATGACGGCGCTCGCCGGCGACGAGTTCGAAGAGTCCCGGCTCGTCCGGCCACGGGCGCACGAGCATCGGCTGAAGTAGGCCATGCTTGCGCACGCTCGCGATCATCTCGGCTTGCTCTGCTTCGGAGAAGCGCTTGCGCGGATTGGTCGGCGACGGTCGGATTGAGTCGAGCGGCATGAAGTCGACGGATGCGTCTTGTGTTGTTTGCACGGTCGTTGGCCTCTTAATGTTTCGTGACGCCATGTGCCGAGGCCTCCGATGCCAGAACGTCGCGCAGGATCCCAGCCAGCGCACGATCAGTGAAAGTTGCCGCGGCCTGCCGCCGCGCGGCGGCGCGTTGCCGGGCGATCGAGAGCGCGATGTGCCACTCGTCAATCTCGCGCGGACGCATGAGGTAGAGTGGGATCCAGTTGCCGACGCCATACACTTCGTCATAGCGACGAAGCAACGTCTTGCGCGCGAACTCAACTGCCTCCGCGACGAGAGCCACGTCACACGCAGTGAACGTGTGCTCGACGCCCATCGCGTAGAGGAAATGCGGCGCGGTGTGCTCATCGAATACGACAGGCTTGATGAGCTGGCCGTCCTCGCCGAGTGCGACAAAAACGCGTTGGACGTCGGTGGCGCGCGAGTCGTCGAAGATAAAGATTGATTTCATGGTCGTGATCCCTTCACGGTTCGCGCCATACGCCGACGCTGGGCGGCGCGCAGATGCGCGCGAATGAGTCGATGTGCTTCGCGCAGTTCGATGCTTCGGTCGTGGAGTGAGGCGAGGATCTGCCACGGCGTCGGCACCGGCGCGGAGCGCCTAATACGCCTGTTCGTCTTCAAGGAATGAGGACTGTGAGCTATTCGTTCCGATGGCGCGGCTACCGACTGGAAGGTTCTCGATCGCTCGACGGACAGACCATTCGTCGATCGGCTGGACGCGGATTTGGCTTCCGACGAGTCGCGCAGCGTCCTCGTCGACAAAATTGACGGCGTAGATCGCGCCTTGGCCGAAAAGCTTAGTGAAGGCCTGCGTGGCAGCTATCGATCCGACTGCTTCAAACGCTGGCACGTCGACGCGCACGAAGGAGCAACCGCCGATCGTCTGTTCAGTGACACGCCCTGCGATGCGTTGGTGGCCGAACAGTTCGATGATTGCCCACTGATCGAATTTTTCTGAGGTCGTCATTTCAAGTCCTTGAAAAAGCGGGGCGCTGAACAAGCCGCCCACCAAAGCTCGCTACACGGGGATAGGCAGCGAGAGACCACCGAGAAACCATTAAGGAAGTGCGGCGTGCCGCGGGAAATGACGCGTGGCGCGTGCAACTGCCGTATCGAGTTCCATCACCGCGGCATTGCCTTGGAGATGCGCGAGTTCATACAGTCGCGGCAGACCGGACTGGACCGACTCCATCACCTCTTCGCGTGTGGCGGCGCGTCCCTCCGCATACCAGAAGGTCTGCTCGGGCTCGCCGATCTCGAACAGCACGCCGCCGGGCGCCTTGAACGGCTTATACGAACGGGTGACCCACACCAGCGCGACGCCCGGGTTACGCGAGAGGCCGAGGCCTGCCGGATCGACGCGGTCTTCGGGAAGGCCGCTTTCGCGCCGAACAGCTTTCGGACGCGCGAGGAACGGGCAGGCCGATGCCGCGAACTTCGCGCAGTCGGTGTGCGACGGCGGCTCGCTCGAAGTACGGTTGACGGCGCACATCGGGCCAATGACGAATGCCATGTACTTACCGAGCGGCTCGCCGCAAAGCCAGCAGCAATGCCGGTTGTGGCAGATCGCCAACTTCTTCTGGTCAGCGACACGGAAGTCAGGCTTACCGTCAATCCACGCGACGAAGTACGGCACTGGATAGCCGCGCTCGTCGAGCGGCAGAGCGCGCATACGCGCAGGGAGTTCGGGAAGGCCTTCGCGCAGCTGCTGGCTCATCGGTAATCCATCACGGAGAACGCGCCGCGACCACGCCTCCGTAAGAGCCCGGTCATCGTTCGCGGGGGCGGGGAGATTGAAATCGAACGCAGCGTCGAAACGCTTCGAGACCGTGGTCGCTGTCCAGGCGATTGCGCCAGACGATGCGAGTGCGAGGCCGATATAACCAAGCGCGTCCATGGCTTCAGTCCTCGTCGGTGTCATTGGCGGCGCGGCGCTTGATGTCGACGACGTCGTCGTCGAAACCCAGCGTCGTCTGGATCACTGCGGCGCGCGGCGCGATCGGGCGACCGGCGCGGCGCTGCGGGCGGCCGACGATCTGTGCGCGAACTGCGGCCTGCACGGCGGCGCGCACAGCGGGATTGAGCAGCGCTTCATCGGGCGATCCCTCGACGCCGAGCGTGCGGCACGCTGGCGCGAGAAGATCGTCTGGAAGGCGGGTAGGAGTCGGGCGCATCGCCGTCTCACATGCAGCGCGCAGACTTCACGCACGCAACGTCCTGCGAGCTGGCGGCCATCTCGGCCTCATAGGCCGAATAGCCATGCCAGAGCAGGTACACGAAGAACACGCCGAGGAGCGCGAGAACGTTGCGCGCAAAACGGAGCGCCGATTTCACGGTGCGAACGCCACGCCTCGGCCGGATCGCAGGTTCGGATTGACGGATGTCGCTCATCTCAAACCTCACCAATGCCGCGAAAGGGGGTGGTGGCGTCCTCGAATAGAATGGGGGCCGCGAACCAACCCATCCCAACCACAACGAGGAGCCACCGTGAACTTGCACAGGGAACACGCAAACGTGCCGCCAAGGCGAAACCCACCACCCCAGCCGGCACCGCCGTCACCGCAACGAATATCGGGAGATCACGATGAATCAGAGCTACGAGCGCACAAAGTACGAAGCAAAGCTGGACGTTAGTTATGGCCAGTGCTGGAACGCGTTGAACGAACGGTTCTTCGGTCGCATCGACTGGATATTCGGCGCGATCACGTTGCTCGGCGGTAGCGCGATCGTGTACACCGTAACCGCTGACCACAAGGTCGCAGCCGCGTGGGTTGCCGGCGTCGTGGCAGCGGGCGCTATTCTTGAACGCACAATCGGTGCGACCGAGAAGAAGCTGGAGCATCGGGCAATGAAAGCCAGATTCGCCGACCTGAAGGCTCGAAGCGATTCGATGAGTCTCGACGAACTCGACGCCGAACTCGTTCGCCTGCAGGCCGAGGGCCCGTCGGGCATGAAGGGACTTGACGACGTCGCTTACAACGCGAACGTCAGAACTGCCGGCCGCGAGGACTGGGTAGCTCCGTTGAATTTGTGGAGCAAATTTCTTCGCGCGATGGCATGAATTGAGGTCGCCGTAAAGACGCGCGCTCCGCACTGCGGTTGCGCGCGTTCTACTTTTTGCGCCGCAGGCAACAGCGCGCAGGCCGCGCTGGCTTGGCATTGTTTGCTGTTGCTGGGACATCGTTCGCTCCTGTGTTGCGATCTGTTGGAGCGAAGCATAGAACCTGTGGTTCTTATTGTAAAGAACCTAAGGTAACTTTTTTTGTAACCGAGGTTCTGATGGGCGAAAAAAAGCCCGCGCAAGGCGGGCTTTTCGGTAGGCGGGAATGCCCGATTACGTCTGGGGCGGAACTGCCGATTGCACAGTCTGCGGCGTTATGTACAGTCTGCCGGCGGGCAACTGTTCTCCGTCTACGATTGCATGTGCCTTGATGACGTGTGCATTTGCAATAAGGTACGGACTGAGTACCAGCGTCATTGAAGAGGAGTAGCGAGTCACTGGATCGGGTCCTTCAGCGCGAATCTTCACGTTCTGAAGGGTCATTTCCAATTGCTCTTTGGGGATCTCGCCATAAGCGATCACGTTGCCATCTACCGTCAGGGAAAAGCCGAGCGACGTGAAGGGCTTCTCGGTTGGAGTCATGCAACCCAGCACGCAGCACAGCTTCGATAAGACAAACGGCGCGACTGGAACGAACAATTCGCCCGAATATATGCCCATTACTGACAACTTGTTTCCAAGCTCTGGGCGAACGTCATCGCAAAAATGACTGTAGGCTACACGCGTCATTTGTTCTCCACGATAACCGTGTCGTTTCGTGCGGAAGTTGGCGGGCTCAGAAGGGTATCAGCCTCCAGAGGCAGAACCAGCTCCGCTAGCTGATCGATTGAGGTGTTCAGTGCCAAGGCCATCTTGCGTGCCGTAACCAGTTGAATGCCGAGCTTCCTGGCCTCGATCTTCGCAATGTGCGGCTGGGTCATTCCGGTTTTGGAGGCCAGGTCACTTTGGGACAAACCCTTCGCCATTCTCAGTTCCGCCAAGGATGAAGGAGGCCGTCCCCCGGCAATCTCGGCGGCGAGCGCCGCGCGAGCGGTCCTTTTTCGCTCGCGATAAGCCGGGTCGGCTGCCTCCCTTGCCGCGGACTCGGCACTGCGCCGGCGCGGGCGTTGCTGCGGCGCGACCTCGCTGGCGGCGCTCACAGTCACCACTTGGCGCGTCGCAGGGATGCCCCCGGACTGCACTACGGTGATGCCTTCAGTGATATTTGGGGAGCCCGAGCCTGTCATACTCGTCGCGGATCCGCTGTGAAATTGGGTGATCAAATTCATATCCATAATATGTGTCGTCTCCCTCGAACTCTGCGCCTTCCGGACGCTTGCGGACAACGGCCAGAAGATGGATCTCTTCTTTGGTGCCGTCATATGCATAGAGGATCCTGAACTGCCCCAAAGCTCTCAACGGTCTCAATCGGTACACGAAATAGCCGGCGTCGCGGAAGCATCCAACGAGCTGGCAGTTGAAGATGGGATCAGGATAGTTCTGCTCCTCGCGATCGCGCGTCAGCTTCCACACCGCTTCTTCGCTTTCATCGACCTGATCAAGAAATGCATCAATCTTGTCGGCCGTAAGGGTAGAACCCTCGCGGGCAGAAATTACTTCCAGATCAGCTCGCAGATACGCGCCGTTGACAAGTTCTGGGGCCGCCACTATATCACGCAGTATATAAATTCGGTTATCGGAAACTCAAGGGCGAACTTGAGTCCTCCGTTCGCCTGCGCTTGTTGGCCGCACGCTTAGTGCGAACCTAAATATCCATCGAGCATGCCTACCGACATTTCGAGGCACCACCCCAGCACCGCCAGCCGATGAAGTTCGGCCACCCGTATAGCTGTCGGGACAATGTTTCCGCCGCGTGTGATCGCAAAGCGCACGTCAGTGACTACTTCAGCATCCGATTGCTTTTCCTGGTAAGCGCGGGCTGCCTTATAGCTGGCCAGGTCTACGACATCAGGTTCCGTGTTTTCGTGGGTCATGTGGTTTGCCGTCCTCGGAGTGCGCTGCCGATCGGACGTCGGCTCGCGTGCGCCTGGCGAAGTCAGCCGCGGATGTTGACCCAGACGGGATATCGCCAGAATCTGAGTTTTGAGCATCCGCAGAATTAACATTTCCTTGATCAGAAGGCGCTTTCTGCTCCTGACCTACGGTTTGGGAACTCAACATCAAGAGTATTGCGGCTCGGATCGCAGGATCCATCTTGCCTCGCGCTGCCATCACTGCCGCGCCAAGGAGAGTTGCATCATCGGCAGTTAGGCGAGCGGCTCGCGTTTGCTCGTCAACTGCCGACAGGATCTTCGCGAACGCAAAGTCTCGCGGCGACTGGTTGCGCGGCGGCGCGTCCACGTGTCCCTCGGGAATCGGCGTAATTGTTCCGCCTACTACATATGTCTCGTAGTGCAGCCCAGTGTGGGGATTGAAAAGCGATGAGCGCTTGTCGCCGGTACCTTTGGCCAGCCACTCGAAATTGACGCGAAGCCAATCGGCCATCGCTTCCATCCGAATCTGCTCGGGCATTGCTTCGCCTTCGAGCCACTTCCTCGCGCCCTTCTGCGAAACCTGCATCTGATCGGCGAGCGCCTGCTGCCGACCGCGTCCCTTAGCCGGAAATTTGATGTCGTCGAGCGCCTCGTTCAGGCGTGCCGCGAAAGCCTGTCGTCTTTCTTCAATAACCATAGGTTCTATTGTCCACGCCGGCGGCTCAGAAATCAGTTCTTGCATTTTGGTAACCGTAGGTTCTAAAATTCCCGCCATGAACCTCATCGAACAAGCGATCCAGCACGCCGGCGGAGTCACTGCCTTTACCAAGGCTTTGAATGAGCTGATTGAGCGACCGGTTACGTACCAGGCCGTAAAGAAGTGGGCGGCGCGCGGTCGCCTGCCGAGGACGGAATGGACCGGCGAGTCTCATTACGCATCCGCGATCGAGCGTGTGACCGGCGGCCAGGTGTCGCGAGAGAGCTTGCTGAACCCCGTCGCCGCGCCGGCTGCCGTGCAACACGAGGAGGGCGTTTGAAATGCGCCAGTTCAAATCGAAGTTTGCGCGTCGCGGCGGCCGACTGACCCGGAGCACGAAGACCTTCCCTGGCAGCGACTGGAGGGAAGCGCTTAACCAACGGGCGAGAGAGATCAACGCGTTCCGTCGCGCTTCACTCCCGCTTCCCAATTTCGAAACGGGTATGCGCGGGCCGGCACTCAAGAAAGGCGAGGTTATCCGGCTGGAGCGTCCGGTGGAGTTGACGTGGCCCCCGGGGACTCGACTATCGTCCAGTCCGCCAATGACGCAGGAAAGACAACAGGCGGCAACGAATCCCATAGGTCCCATCCGGTCCGTTGCAAGAGCACTGCATCGGCGACTGCTCCGGCTGATTCCCAGCGTTTGGGGACCACGGTGAGCCGCTTGACGATCCTTCCATTCGACGCAAGTTCCGGCGTTTCGAAGATGAGCAACCAATCTTCTGGTCGACGTATGTCCGGTCGTATCGTCAGCGTCCCGAATGGCGAACGGTACACATACACGTACAACGCGCTGTCGGTCATGAGGGTTCCTTTTAGTGAGGAAACGGTACGTGTAGGAGCCACCCATTCTAAACGGGGTGTGAATCCCCACCCGCACGAGGAGGGCGTCCGAGATGAGAGTCAGTTCGGCATTTGAGGCTCTTGCCCCTGTGACAAGAATGCGGCGAGTGCTTGGAGAAGCGACGGCAGTGAGTTTTGCGGCACCTGAACCGGAAAGCGTCCCAAGGCAAGCAGATCGAACACGAGTACCGGATCCCCAGTCAGCGCTTCTTGCTGAATGGTTATCGACTTCGGGTGTACGACAGATAACGGTGCGGGCTGTGCCGGGGGCGCCGGTGATTCCTTGCTTTGCAACGCGATGATTTCTTCCTGGATCTTTCGCGTCGCGATCATGAAGTCCGGCATTGGTAGCCGGAAGCTGCGGTCGGCTCCATCGTCCGTGCGAGCTTCGATCTCGACGGCGTCGTTCGCGAAGTTGCAGCTCAGAAGTCTGATGGTTTCCATGAGGGTTCCTTTCTGTGAAGAAGCGGTGCGTGTGGGAGCCACCGATTCTAAACGGGCTGTGAACCCTCACCAATTTCATGCGTGCGCTCGAATGGGCGCCGCGTAACGCTTTTTCGGTTTTCATTTTTAACCCATCTAGCCATGGAGGTCGTAATGCGACGCCGCGTGCAGTACCGAAATGAAGTTAAGACCCGCCTGCCGGACCGCGTGTATTGCGGCCTGCAGGCATTCAAGCGCCTGCAGGGTATCGAGAGCGATTCCGCGGCGCTGTGTCGTCTCGCCGAGCTGCAGCTGTTCGGCACGGTTGGGAATTTGCCTGTGAACCTGATGGACGTCAGTGCCGAAACGG
The DNA here is from genome assembly GCF_020177535.1 of Paraburkholderia sp. XV. NCBI lineage: Bacteria > Pseudomonadati > Pseudomonadota > Betaproteobacteria > Burkholderiales > Burkholderiaceae > Paraburkholderia > Paraburkholderia sp. XV. The sequence continues at coordinate 83,793 of NZ_JAGUUD010000009.1, forward strand.
CCCGCGGCGGGATGGTGTTGGCCTGATGAGCGAAGACAAGGCCAGCGTGCTGGTTACGCTGCCAGCGCCCGAAGCGGCGGAACTGGCGGTGAGGGCGGCGAGGGAAGGGGTCTCGACACCAGTCTTGCTGGGCTATCACGTGCTGCGAAGCGCATACGGCGCATTGCATCCGTTAGTCCACGAATTCGAATCGCGGCCCAAGCCGGGACGCGGTGGGAGCGATTAGGCAGTGCTCGTCTGTTCAACCAGGTCTCCGCACAAGTGCATTGGCGAGTGCCAGTTCACTTATGCGGGGGTTGGGTCTTGCGTGAGTGCGTGTACGAAGGCGATGAGCCGCCAAATCATTCTGCAGCGCGTGGAGGCAGCATTCCGGGGAGTGTGAATTGATACATCAGAAACAGCTTAGTGAAGATGGCGAGGTTATCGATCTCGTCATCTTCTACCACGGGCGTTTCGTGACTGGCCTCATTGCCGAGTGTGCGAACTCGATGTGCAAAATCTTTCATGTTGCTTGTCAGGCGGCCCGTCTCGGCGAGTTTCTCTATGCGCGCATAGAGCGTCCCTTTCAGATCCGGGTCGACCTCGCGAAGGCCGGCTTCGAGAGCTCTCCTGTAGGCGTTTCCTGCTGGACCGCGAAAGCCTGCTATGCGCAACTGCTCGGCCTCTGTAAAGGCGCGGGCCGCTGCAGCCGGCAAGTGATCGGGAACGTCTGGCGCAGGAGGCTTTGGGAACCAGCCGCTGATTGCGATTTGAGGGTTGCTGTCGATAGCAATCTGAAGTGTCTCTAGCGCAACGCTCACCGCTGGATAGATAACGAATGCGGATCCCGTCACTCCTCGTTTGCACGCGTTGCAAATGCCGAAGATCTCCACGGCGTTCGTTCCGTTGTTCACTTTTCCGGAATGAAGGTGAGTAGCGATGACAGAGAACGATGTGTTGTCACGCAAGCAGTGCGGACATTTGATAGCGAAGGTTGCCATGGATAAGAGAGCTGAACTCAGTCGCATTGACAAGGAAATAGGCGTCGCCCTCGCGATGCCTGCCGCCGACACCACTCGTCGGCTCGCGGAACTATACCGTATCGCCGAACCGAAGGAGCCGTTCGTAATTGCGCTTATCGGCCGCCTTGTCGCGACGGTTCATGGGGGCAATCCCTGATGTCTTTCCATCTTTCCAATCTGACGTGGGACATCGAGCTGCGCGCGATGCCGAAGATCGTGCTGCTGTGCCTGTCGCACCTGAGCCTGCAGAGTACGTGCGAATGCGAAGTCACGGTGCGCCGGCTGTCGTTCATGTGCGGCATGTCGCCTAGCGCCGTGCGCACGCACGTCGAAGCGCTCGTGAGCCGAGGCTTCGTCGACGAGATCGGCGCCGACGGCCGGACGTTTTACCGCGTGAAAGTGGCGGCGCGCGATGAGCAGCAATGACATCCAGCCCGCGCGGCCGATTAATGCTGGTCTCGTCGAGGCCGCGATCCGCCGACACGTCGATCATCGCGCGAACGTCCTGATCCCCGAGGCGACCGTTCGCAGCACGACCGGTGCCGAGTATCGGGCGGATTTCATCATGGTTTCAAAAGCAAGCTTTGCGACTGAGCTCGAGGTGAAGATCTCGATCGGCGACTGGCGCAAGGATCTGTCGAAACCGAAGTGGGTGAGCATGCCCGACTGGATCACTCGCTTCATCTATGTCGTGCCCGAGCAGCTCGGCATGCCCGCTTGGGTGCCAGCGCAGGCTGGCATCTGGCATGTGAAGGCCGCACGCATCGACCATTTCAGCACGCAGCCTGACGGTTACGAGATTGTGGTCGCGCGCGCACCGCACGTTCTCGGCCGTCAGAAGGTTTCCGAGGCGGTTGTCGCTCGCTGGCACCGCAATCTCTACTACCGCTACTGGGAACAGCGCATCGATGCGCAGCGCCGTATCCCTCGTCATATCCGCGAAGGTGTCGCATGAGAGCCGCAGACGTATTGCGCGAGTTGGGACGCCCGATCGCCTATTACCCGTATCTCTCCCGCTATCTCGGCGGCGTCAATGCCGCTGTGCTGTTCTGCCAGATCTTCTATTGGCAGGACAAGACCACGAGCGAACTCGGCGTGCACAAGACGTCGGCCGAGCTGGAGAACGAGACAGGCCTGTCCTATGAGGAACAGCGGTCAGCGCGCGCCGCGCTGCGCGATTCAGGCGTGCTGATCGAGACCGAGAAGCGCATCGAGCACAAGATCTATTTCCGCATCGACGAGGACGCGCTCGAGCAAATCCTCGCCGCTGGGCCCGCAGCTAAAAAGCCTCGCAAAGCGCGCGCGCCGAAGTCCAAAAAGCCCGCTCCACCGCTTGGTAAAAGTCCACTTCCCGAAATGGGAAAAGTCCATTCCGGGGAATTGGAAAAGTCCAGTTCGGGAAATGGGGAAAGTCCACCTCGCGAAGTGGACAAAGACCAGCCCCCCAACTTGGAAAACCCTTCTCCGCCGACCGGGCAAAACCTTGTTCGCGGAGCGGGCGAAGTCCAGGTCGTTAACGTTGGGGTGACTACTGCAGAGACTACAGCAGCAGCAACGCGCGCGAGCGACGCTGTGGATAACTCTGCTGCCGCTGCTGCTGATTCGAAAAACGAAAAGCCGGACACCGAACTCCAGCTCGCTGGCTTGCTGATCGAACTGGAGCGCGCTCGGGGCAAAGAGCTGACGATCGATCGGAGCCGCGATCGCGTCCACGTGCTGCGCTGGGTCGCCGACGGCTTGACGCTCGAGCAGCTGCGCGAGGCGCACGCATCTGCGGTGGCGGCGCGCAAGCGCGATACCGATGACCGCCCGACATACGTCGGCTTCGTGGCCACGTTCGTCGACGCGCTGCTCGCCGCCGAAAACGCGCCGCCGGGCAGTACGGCTGGCGCTGATCCCGCCGAATGGCACCTCACGCCCGAGGGCGTCGATGCACGCGCCGCCGAGCTCAGCGTGCGGCCGCGCAAGGCCGAAGAGGATTGGCGCTACTACCGCGTGCTCGTCGTCAAGGCTTCGAAAGACCGCCGCGCCGCCGAATTCGTCCTGGCCGACGCCACGCGTTTCAACGCCCTCGACCTCTACCAATTCGCTCGCCGGGCGTTCGGCGATGCGCTTATGCCGATTGACGACTATGCGTCCTGAGTTCGAACCCAGCGCGCCGCCGCGCACGTGCGTGACCAGCCGCCATGGAGGCCTGAACCCGCCGGCGAATCTACCCATGGCGTGCCGCCACCCGATTTCGCCGCTCGATCCGATCAACGGCTGGGTGAGCACATGCGCATCCATGCGCAGCCTCGCGGGCTCGTGCGGACCGCATGCCGACCTGTGGGAAGCGCGACCGGTGCCCGAGCGCACGTCGTTCTTGCGATCGCTCTGGACGGTTCTCACCGGGAGGCTGTTTTGAAGACCGCGATCAACGCCGACGGCACGTCGTTCATTGGCAATGGCTCGCTGACGCAGAAGCTGGCGCGTTGCCGCTTCTGCGGCTCCGCCGCTGGCGACGTCCGTGACGATCAGATCGAGTTTGATTCGTGGGTGGCAAGCATTGATTGCAGCTCGTGCGACGCCACGCTGACGATTCAATACTGCCTGCCGTCCTCCGAAGAGGCGATCGCGCACGTTGTCGCTATCTGGAACGGTGGTCTATGAGCAAGGGAGCCGTTCGCCTTCCGCAAAGTGCCGTGCGCGGCGGCATGGTCGGTACCGCACGCATCGTTAGCGAGATAGCTGGTGCGGCGGCGCGCATGCAGTCGACCGCGCTCGTTCCGCTCGACCCTTCGATATCACGGATGGTGGGCGGCGCGCTGACGCCTGTCGAGCGCATGCAGCAGCTCGGCCGAGGCGCGCGCGGCAAGCAGAACAAGACCGAAACCGCGTACGAGACGGAAGTACTCAAGCCGCAGCTGCACGCCGGCGAGATCCTTTGGTACCGCTTTGAGGCAATCAAGCTGCGCCTCGCGGACAACACGTTCATCACCATCGATTTTCCCGTCATCACGGCAGCTGGCCAGCTCGAATTCCGAGAGGTGAAAGGCCGCTGGACAGACGACGCGCGCGCAAAGACGAAGGTCGCGGCCGCGCAATACCCGTTTCGATTTCTCGCCATTCAACGTGACGGCCGCCATGGCTGGCGCGTGGAAGACCTCACCAGTCGCAGTTGGTGATAACCATCGACCCCGGAGCATCCCCATGAGCTACTCGATTAGTTTCACCGTACCCACGAAAGCGGAAGCGAAGGCGCGCGTCGCCTCCGAAATGGACGCGATCGTCGCATCGCAGCCGCTCCACCGCATTGACCGCGATCCGGTTGTCGCAATCGCCGGATCTTTCATCGACCTGCTTCGCGACGACGATTCGAAAGACGTTCAGGTCATCCTTTCCGGCTACCTGTCATACGACGGCCATTCGTTCGACGACGTGAAACCGAATCTGAACACGTTGTCCGTGAGCGCGGTCGCATACAGCGTTCCGCGCGCCGCTATCGCAACCGATGCCGACGTCGGCGATGCCGCCGAAGCCGAAGATCGTGCAGCTGAGGATCGCGCGGCCGACGCTGAAGCGCTCGACGACGATACGTCCGACGAGGATCGCAAGGCTGATCCGGACGACGGCGACGCTGTGCGCGCAACGGAAGGCTGACAGCGGAGCCACGCATGCGCATGACGTTCATCATCCCGGCCGCGTTCACTGTATACGACGTGCCACAGCGCGACAGGCCGCCTTGCGTGCTCGAGCTGGAGGTGATCGAGCTCGTGCGCATGCGAAGTAATCCCGGCTGGAAGTTCCGCAACTCGCTGCGCCGCGGCGTGCGCACGACCTATCTCGCGTACGTGCGCCTGCCCGGTTGGATCACTGCGCCGGAGAGCTGGCCACGGCTCGATAGTGGCGAGGTTCAGCTTGGCGTGCCATTGCACTTCAATCAGCGAGTGCCGATTCCGGAATTCCCGCCGAACAGTGATCGCATCCGCGTCGATGACGTAGTGCAACTGCGGGGCGAACCGTGCTGACACGCAAGAAACCGCTGCAGCGCACAGAGTTCAGGCGCAAGCCGCATTCGCCGTTCAGCAGCCTTACGCCGCGCAAGCAATGGCTGCGCAACAGCGAGATCAAGCGCCGCACGCGCAAAAAGCGCGAATGGCACGACGCGAAGATGCGCGATGCCTGCCGCGACCAGATCTGCTATCTGCGCGTCCCATTGCTTTGTCCGCTGCGCGATCCGGAGGAAACGATCGTGCCCGCGCACAGCAACGAGAGCGAGCACGGGAAGGGCGGCGCGCGTAAGGCAGATGACAGATACACGGTGCCTGCGTGCTTCTGGTGCCACGCGTGGCTCGATCAGGGTGATGCGCCGCGTGCGCTCAAGTTTTCGACATGGCGGCGCGGTTACCGCGAGTGGTCGCGCGTGCGCGATGGCGTCGTAGATGAATCAGTGGAGGAAATCGATGGATAAGCGGCGTGTCGATGCCGCTCAGGCGCCTGACTGGACGCCCGAGGAGGATGCGACGCTCGTGCGCATGTGGAAGGAGGGCAAGACGGCTAAGCAGATCCTGAAGGAGTTGCCCGGCCGCACGGAGCCCGCGCTCCGGAAGCGCCGCCCGCGCCTCGGTTTGGCGCGCCGCCGAAATATCGGGTCTGGCGTTCCGGTGCGTGTATCCGAAGTACTGATCTGGAAAGCGCTGAGACACCGCCGCGGCACGCGTAGCGAAGTGGCGGCGCGCGCGGGCGTCGGTCGTACGGCCATGTCCAACTTCATCAAAGAGAATCGCGCGCGCATCCACATTGTCGACTGGAAGCGCTCCGCGGACGGACCATATGTCGAAGTATTTGCCGCAGGCGCTGGCCAGGATGCCCCAAGGCCTGCAGCGATGTCGCGATCCGAAATTTACGCCCGCTATTGGGAACGATTGAAACGCGAGCGGCCTGCTGACGCCGCATTCCGCGTGAGTCGGGACAACATGCGGCGGCTGGAGCGCGAAGGCAAGTTGATCCGGCGCGATCCCGCTGCGGAAGCGCTATTCGGATCGGCGGCGCGCGCCGCATGACGGCAGAACTTGAGCAATGGGAATTCGGCAACCCGGCCGACGTGCTCGAGGAGAAAAGAGGTGAGCGGTGCGTTGGGTGCGATCACGCGGTATTGCGCAGAGATCCACTCGGCGCGCCGAAGCGGGTATGCAGGAAGGGCCACAAATACGGGAAGCGCTGTGCGCAATACAAGGAAACCAGCAATGACAGAAACGGTTGAAACACTATTCCGCACGCCGCAGGATGCACTGATATTCGCGTTCAACTATTCGATGCAACGCGCGGACCGCACGCTCGTCGATCGAATGGCGGCGCCAGCGGCGCGCACGGGCAAGGGGCTGAGCGGCAACGACGGCGCCGGTCAGGCGGGCATGATCAGGCGTGAGCTCGAGCAGCTCTCCGATATCGAGCGCGCCGTGCTGGTCGCACGCTTTGCACCGCGGTCGTGGCCGTGCGCGTGCGGCCGCGCATGCTGTTCCGGATACACGCCCAATCCGGAGTATCAGGAAGCGATCAGTCTGCTTACCCATGCGGCCATGAGCGTTCTCGCCGGCCGGATCGTGCATTACCAGCTTCGCCGTGGGCTGGTGGAGAAGGCGGCCGGCATGAAGGTTGAGATCAAGGCTCTCGCACTGAAATGCGAAGTGTCCGAGAAAACCGCAGAAGCGCATTGGCAGATCATAAAACTTTGGTTTCAGGGACGGTCGAAACCGAAAGTCAGACCGTCGAAGCGCAGGCGAGCCGCAGCTGGGGACGCCACGGCCGATGTCGTAGACGAGGCGCATCTGCACGATGAGGCAATCGAACTGCCTGAGGTGGCGAGTTCTGTGGATGGCCTTGAGTCCAAGGCCCGGAAACGTGCAGATGATATGCTTTCCACGCTGCCGTTCGTGGGATCAGCATACTAATCCAGCCAAGGACGTTGCCATGCAAGAAGTGATTAAGTGCCACGTAAGGGGGAATGAAGAGGTCTGGAGCGTCTTGCTGCTTGACGGTGATCGCGTAGTTGCGAGCGCCGCCGGGTTTCCGGACGCTGCGCGCGCCCGCGACGCGGCAGAGTACTTGCGATCCGGCGTGATGGCGGACTGGAAACTATCGAACCTTTATCAACCAGAGGACATCGAGGCCGCTATCGAGCCGCTAAAGGCGTCGGACGAAGAGTTGATGGACGACGATCCCACCGTCCAAGATGTCGCGCGCGTTCGAATCGGCGCGATCTTCGACGCAGCATGGCAGTCGATGCTTCGACGGCTTTACGCCATCCGATTTGACGGAAGCTCTTGACGATTTCCGTTTTCGACCGTAAATTACGCGTCAATCTGACACTGTGAATAAGTGTCCCCAAAGCCCCGAGTCGCTATCACGACCGGGGCTTTTTCATTGCTAACCCTACCTGAGATCTGGGTTCTTGATCTTCTCGACGATCTCATTAATAAGCGTCGAAAGATACACGGCGTCGTCCTTGGCGCCTTGCTCTGGAGTTCCGAGCGAGCCGTTTAGTTTGATTGCGCCGCTTTGCAGCCCGGCTTTGACGATTTCAACTGCGGCGTTTGAAGCGTCGCCCCGCGTATAGCTTGTTGGCATCTTTCTCTCCATGTGGTTAGAGAGAATCATCCTAGCAGAACGACGCTGACCTTTTGTTTGGTGCGCAATGAACAGACCGAAGTCCAAGGGCGCCGCGCCCAAGCTGGCGCGCCCGCGCCTCGGCGAGAGCGTTGTCGTGCGGGCGCCGTTCTTCGCGCAGCCGACAGTTGCGCTCGTGATCGGTCTGTACGAGGAAGACACGACCGACATCGCGGTGCAGGCCTTCCCCATTGGCCGCGACTCGCTGCAGATCCCGGCCATTCCGTATTTCGACAGCGAGCCGCCGTCGGACGTCCGTTCTGCAGCGTGGGCGGCTTGATTGCCTCCTGAATGTTCTCACCATGTCATCGCCGTTCACGATATCTGTCGCATCGAACGTGGCGGCTGTTGCACGGGGACTGTCGGACATTGAGCGTAAGCAACTGCCGTTCGCGATAGCACAGACGATCACGGCGGTCGCGCGCCTCGCGGCGAAGGCAGAGAAAGACGCAATGCCGAAGATCTTTGATCGGCCAACGCCGTTCACGGTCAACTCGGTCGCGGTGAAGGGTGCGACGAAGTCCAACCCTGAGGCCGTCGTCTACATCAAGGACATCGCGGCAGCCTACCTTGCGCCGTATGAGTTCGGCGGCACACACAAGCTCATCGGCTCTGGCAAGACGTGGCTGAATCCGAAGGATCTGACGCTGCTGAACAAGTACGGCAACTTGTCGACGACAACGCTCAACAGGCTAAAGGGCAGGCCAGACATCTTCGTTGGGACGATCAAGACGCGCAGCGGTGAAAGCATCGGCGGCGTATGGCAACGGCCCGCGCCCACGAAGGTGGTGCGTACGCCAGGTGGGAAGACGAAGGCACTGCGCGGCCAGAATCAGAGTGGACATTTGAAGCTGCTGATCAGGTTCGGTGATGCCAAGCCTGTCAGGCAGCACCTTGAGTTCGGTAGCCGTGCACAGGCGGTCGTGCAGCGCGCGTTCGCTGTCGAGTTCGGCAAGGCATTGGCGAGGGCTGTGGCGACACGGCGCCGGTGAGGCTAGCGGCGACGTGGACCGCCCGGAGAGCCCCGCCCAGCAAGGCTTCGCGCGATCTGCTTATTTTTTGAGCAGGGGGGAGGGGCGCGCACCAAGGTGGGGCGGGTCCTTCCACCGCCCTACCGGTACGCGGGCACTGCGCGCGCCCGTTTCTCCCGTTCTGTTGAGTAAAAAAATCCCGTTACACGTTACACCTATGGCGGCATCAAACGCAGCGCAAAGCCACGCGGCGTCTGGGAAGCGTGGTGTAACGGACGGTGGCGGCAAAACTCGGGGGAAGACGAAAACCGTTACACCGGCGGGCAGCGACGGAATGATCGGCAAGGCCGCGCTTTGCGAGGCGCTCGGCTGGACGCGGCCGAAGCTTGACCGTCGGCTCGAGAGCGATGCGAACTTCCCGATCGCGCAGCGCGGCACCCGTGCCGGCGGCTGGGCGTTCGATCTCGCCGCGGTCCGCGCCTATCTGGAAAGCGGATCGCGCGCGCCGTCGCCGGCACCGACGGCGGCCGCCGATGTTCACTTCGATCAGCGCAGCGATCCGAAGGCCTCGGGTAATCCGTACCCGGGCGCGAAGTACTCGGTCGTTCCGCCGGCGGGTGTCGAGCCCGTCGTTCACGCCGGTGAACAGAGCGCGCGGCAACGGCGCGACGCGGTGCAGGCTGAGATCCTTGAGGACAAGCTGCGGCGCGATCGCGGGGAACTGGTGCAGGCCGAGGTGATGCGCCAAGTGATCACGAAGATGCTCGTGCACCTCGGCAAGGGTCTTGACCGGCTCGCCGACCAGGTGGTCGACAAGCTCGGTCTCCCGCAGGAAAACGCCGACGACATCCGGGATCTGACCGACGACCTGCGTGCGACGATGGTCGACGAGCTGAATGTGCTGTTAGGTCCCGATGCTTGAGCATGCTTACGCCGACGCGTACCAGATCGGTCGCGAAGCTCTAGCGGCATTCATACCGCCGAAGCGCGAGACAGTGGCGCAGTACGCGGCGATGAATCGAAGGCTGTCCAATCAGGGCGGTGGTTTCGTTGGCCGCTGGCACCACGAGAAAGCGCCGTATCTCGTCGCGCCGATGGAGACGCTCACACGGCTCGACTATCTGACGACGGTGGTGGTCGGGCCCGGACAGTCGGGAAAAACGGAGATTGCTCAAAACTGGCTGCTGAAGTCGGTTGCCAATGACCCTGGCGACATGCTCTGGTACATGCAAACGGATCCGGGCCTCGAGGCGTTCGTCAAGAGCCGGATCAACACGCAGATCAGAAGCCACGCCGAGATGGCGATGAAACTCGGATCGAAGCCGGTTGACGATTCGCTTCACTTCAAGATGTTCGACGCGATGCGCGTTGAGTTTCTTTCGGCGAACGACAACAACCTGATCAACAAGTCGGCACCGCGAATCGTGGCCGACGAGGTCGACGCATATCCAGAGTCGCTCGGCGACATCAAGGCCGTGCTCGACGTGCGGCGCCAGACCTTTGGACGGCAGTCCATGCTGCTCGCGATGAGTCACCCGGACCGCGCTCGAGGGATGGTTCCGGAACGTGACTGGACCGCCGGCATCATGGCGCTGTACGGCGATAGCGATCGGCGCGTGTGGTACTGGCCGTGCCCGCACTGCGGTGCGTGGTCGAGTCCGGTCCCGATCGCAGCTCGATACATGACGCTGCACTATCAGGACGACTGGAGCCTCGACGAGATCCAGGAGAAGGCGCGGCTGGTCTGCCCCGTGAATGGCTGTCTGATCGAGGACCGCGAGCGGCGCGCCATGAACCTCGCTGCGTACCGCTCGCCATTCGGCGGGTGGGTCGGCGATGGGCAGGAGATCTCGCAGGACGGCATCGTGACCGGCGAGCTCGCGGCGCGCGACAGTGCCGGGTTCTGGATCGTCGGCGCCATGTCGCCGTTCATCCTGGGCGGCATCGGTGGCCTCGCACGTGCGAAAGCGAAAGCCGAGCGCGAGTATGAGGTCGACGGCGATGACAAGACTCTTCGTCAGGTCGTCGCGAAGCAGTGGGGCTTTCTGTATTCGCCCAAGCGGGGCACGGGATCGATCGACGCGAACGTGCTTGCCGAGCGCGCCGAGGCGGCGCTCAAGCTCGCGGAGATCCCCGAGGGCGTTCGGTTCCTCACTGCGGGTGTCGACGCGAACGGCGGGCGCTTCGAATGGCTGGTGCGAGGCTGGGGCGTCGACGGCGAAAGCTGGGTGATCGAGAAGGGGCGCCTGCTCGGCGATCCGGCGACGAACGCCGACGACTGGGACCAGCTGCTCGAGATCATCACACGCACGTATCCGCTGGCCGACGGCACGCGGCGCCGTATGCCGATTCGCGCGTTCGGTTTCGATAGCGGCGGCGAAGCGGGCGTGACGCAGCAGGCGTATTCCGCATGGCGACGCTGGCGAAAGATGGACGGCGTTGTCCGCCTTATCGGCAGGATCGCAGGGCGCGACGCGTGGACCGTACTTCCCACGAAGGGCGCCAGTGCGTTGCTTGCGCAGCGGCTTGTCGTGACGTATCCGGACACCGCGCGCAAATCAAACCGCGCGGCCGCCGGCGGCACCGTCCCCGTTGCGCAGTTCAACCCGAACAGCTTCAAGGATGATCTGTCGGGGCAGCTCCAGTCGGCCGAGGTCGGCGAGTGGTACGTGCATTTTCCATATGCGCTGCGCTCTCCCGAAGAACCTCACGTCTGGTTCGAGCAGCTGACCGCCGAGACGCGCGCGAAGAACGGGCGATGGGAGAAGGCCATCAAGAGCCGCCGGAACGAGGCGCTCGATCTGATGGTGCTCACGCACGTGATGGCGCATCTCCACGGCCTGTCGCAGATCGACTGGAACAAGCCGCCGTCGTGGGCGGCACCGTGGGACACGAACACATCCCTGATCGCGGGATCGGCCACACCGGCGCCGAGCGCGCCGCAATCGACGTCGGGCTCCGGCACCGCGCAGCAGAAGTCGAAATCCGCTGTTCACCGTTTTCGCTAAATCCTATGGCCACTACAGATCTCAGCTCGCCGTACTACGGCATGAGCGATGCGCAGCTGCAGGCCGCGCTCGCGCAGGCGCAGCAGGCCCTGATCGATCTGCGCACGGGTGAGAAGGCCGTCACGGTGTCGTACGCGCAGGGCGACGGTTCGAGGAGCGTGACGTTTCAGCAGACAAGCATGGCCAACCTGCGCATGTTGATCGCCGAGCTCCAACAGGCGCTCAACCCGGGCGTCTGTATCAATCGCCGCCGCTACATCACGCCGGTGTTCTGATGGGTAAAGACATCACGCTCGTCGACGTGCGCGGTAATCCCATTCGTCGTGCGCGCGGCGAGTATCCGAACGGTATGCCTCTCGGCAGCCAGATTGGCGCCGCGTATTTCCCGTACCAGGCCGCGGAATGGCAGACGCAGGAGATGGGCGCGTGGCTGCCGTGGATCCGTTCGCCCGATGCGGAGATCACGCAATTCCGCGATCGGATGGTCGCGCGCTCGCGCGATCAGGTTCGCAACGACGGGCGGTCGAGCGGTGGTATCACCAGGATACTCGACAACGCGATCGGCGCTTCGCTGCGGCTGTCCGCAGCGCCCGACTATCGCGCGCTGCGTCTGATCAGCGGGGCGAACTTCGATATCCAGTGGGCGAAGGAATTCGCGAGCGCTGCCGAGGCGCGCTGGCGCCTGTTCTCGAACGACCTTGGCCGTTACAACGACGTGTCGCGGCAGCTCACCGTCTCGCAGCAGCTGCGTCTTGCGCTGCGTCACAAGCTGATCGACGGCGAAGATCTGATCGTCAACTACTGGAAGCCCGAGCGCGTCGGCCGCGGCGCCGCACATTACGCGACGTGCTATCTCGTCGTGGACCCGGACCGCCTGTCGAACCCCATGCAAATGGTCGATACGAGGCACTTGCGCGGAGGCGTCGAGGTCGACGATGACGGCGTGCCGATCGCGTATCACATTCGCCGCGCGCACCAGAACGACTGGTACAACGCCGTCGAGAGCATGGAGTGGGAGCGTGTCGAGCGCGAAGATGACGACGGCTGGCGGCGCGTGATTCACGACTATGACCGCGATCGCGCTGGCCAGAACCGTGGTATTGGCGTGTTCATTCCGGTGCTGGCGCACGCGAAGATGCTCGCGCGCTACTACGGGATCGAGCTGCAGGCCGCAGCGCTCGCTGCGTCGATCGGCACGTATGTCACGAGCCCATACGATCCGGCCGAAGTGCAGGATGCGCTCGGGGGCGATCAGGAACTCAAGTTCTATCAGAGCCTGCGAAAGGAGTGGAACGATGAGCGCCCGGCCATGTTCAACGGTGTGCGTGTGCCGGCTCTCGCGCCGGGCGAAGAAATCAAGGCACTGACGTCCGATCACCCGCACAACGGCTTTACGGAGTTCGTGCACGAGATGCAGGGCTGCGTCGCCTCGGCGCTCGGCGTACCGATCGAGCAGGTCACGCAGGACTGGTCGAGAAGCAATTACTCGAACATGCGCGGCTCGATGCTCGAGGGCTGGAAGACGCTGATCCGCCGTCGGCTGGATTTTTCGGCCGGCACCGCGACGCCCATGTATGCAGTGTGGCTGCGCGAATCGATGGAGAACGACGAGCTGCCGCTGCCGAAGGGCGCGCCCGACTTCATTGAGGCAGCGACAGCCTACGCGGCGTGCTCGTGGCTCGGGCCCGCGCGTGGCTGGGTTGATCCCGTCAAGGAACCGCAGGGGTCCATTCTCAAGATGGATGCCGCACTCACCACGCTCAAGCAGGAAGCGGCCGAGCAGGGCCTGGACTGGGAAGAAGTCATCGATCAGCGGCAGATCGAGATCCAGGCATTCAGGGAGCGTGGCATGTCCCTGCCCGAATGGGGCGGCGCCGAACTCGCCTCGCGTACCGATGAACCTCCCGAAGAGCCAAAGGCAGCATGATCAACTATCCCCACCTGGCCACGCGGCTTTTCAATGTGCCTATCGCGATCCTGCCGCATAAGGCGGAAGTTGTGATGGCCGCGCTCGCGGACCGCTTCGGCATCTCGCATCTCTTTCGCGACGACGGCACGACGCTCGAGCTGGCGAACGGTGGCGCGCGCATGTTTCTCGATGCCGAGGACGATAGCGAAGAAGCGCAGTACAAGCCCTACGACGTCGCGCAGGGCGTCGCACGCATTCCGATCGAGGGCACCCTTGTGCACAAGCTCGGCATGCTGGAGCCATATTCCGGCATGACCGGCTATGACGGGATTCGAGCGCTGCTCAGCATGGCGCTCGGCGATCCGGATGTGCGCGCGATCATGCTCGATATCGACTCGCCGGGCGGCGAAGTGTCGGGATGCTTCGATCTGGTCGATGCGATCTACGAGGCACGCGGCCGCAAGCCAATCTGGGCAGTCCTCACTGAGAGCGCCTATTCGGCCGCCTACGCGATCGCGAGCGCCGCCGACAGGATCATCGTCCCGCGCACGGGCGGCACCGGCAGCGTGGGTGTGATCTGCATGCATGTCGACATGTCGCAGGCACTTTCGAAAGCCGGCATCGACGTCACGCTTATTCACTACGGCGCGAAAAAAGCCGACGGAAACGAGTTCAATCCACTGTCGAAAGAGGCGCTGGCGCGCTTCCAATCCGACGTCGACAAGATGGGCGAGATCTTCGTCAAGACCGTCGCCCGTAATCGCGATCTCAAAACGGCCGTCGTGCGCGACACGGAGGCCGGCACCTTTCTCGGCGCCGCCGGCGTCGAAATCGGCTTCGCCGATGCCGTCATGGCACCCGACGAAGCCTTCGCTTCCCTGCTCGACGAGCTGGGCTGACTCATCCCACCATCAGGGTAAATCCAATGAGCAATACGTTACGCAACCTCATGTCACGAGGTGGGTTGAGCTTCGCCCATCTCGGCCGCGGCTCTCGTGCATCAGACGAGAACGACAATTCGAACGACGACAGCGGCAAGGGCAAGAAAGGCAAGCGCGCGTCCGACGAGGACGATGGCCAGAATCGCGAGAATGGCGACGCCCGCGGAAGCCGCGCCGAAGGTGATGGTGACGGCGACGGCGATGGCGATGGCGACGGCGATGAAGACGGCGACCAGAACAACGGCAGCGGCAACGGCAAGAAGAGCAAGCGTGCGGCTGACGATGATAACAACAGCGATCCGGACGCCGAAGACGACGACGACGAGGAAGAGATGCGCGGAAACAGCGCGGCAGCTCGCGCGCGTCGTCGTGAACGCGCGCGCTGTGCCGCGATCTTCGCGAGCAAGGGCGCCGGTCGCAACCCGGTTCTGGCGTGCAAGCTCGCTTTCACGACGTCCATGACGCGCAGTGAGGCGATTGAGGTTCTCGATGGCTCGCCGGCACCGGAAGGCAGTCGGGGACGTCGCCAGAATCCGAACCTCGGAATCGACGGCGATCGCAGCGCGAGCAGCGAGCAGTCGATCGCGGCGAGCTGGGACGTCGCGTTCCAGAAAGCTGGCGCGAAGCGCCGCCGCTAAGCGCAGGCACCGTAGTCCAATCCCTCACTCTGGAATCCGATCATGGCTCAGACTCCTTTGCTCGAAAACCGGCACGATGGTGGCTTCATCGTGTCCGAAGCGCGCGGCCACCGCTCGCGCGACCCGATGACGTTCAGCGGTGCGGTGAAACACCTTCCCGGCGAGGTCGTCGCGAAGAAGGCGGGCGGCACTGCGGCGGCCGCGGCGAAGGCCGGCAACACCGGTAA
Source organism: Paraburkholderia sp. XV (assembly GCF_020177535.1). Taxonomy (NCBI): domain Bacteria; kingdom Pseudomonadati; phylum Pseudomonadota; class Betaproteobacteria; order Burkholderiales; family Burkholderiaceae; genus Paraburkholderia; species Paraburkholderia sp. XV. The sequence goes on from NZ_JAGUUD010000009.1 coordinate 99,133, forward strand.
CGGTGCATTCACCCTCGATGCCACGACGCCGGTACTGCCCAACGCGCAGGCAGGCATCTACGTCGTGCGCTGCACGGCGGCCGCGGCGAACAGCGGCACGTTCCGCGTGTTCGATCCGACGGGCGACGTCATTGGCGACGTCGTCGTCGGGCAGACATTTTCCGATGGCATCAAGTTCGCGATCGCCGACGGCGCAACGGATTTCGTTGTCGGCGACGAGTTCGACGTCACGGTGTCACTCCTCTCCGCGTCGCTGGTGCCGCTGAATCCGACGGCCACCGACGGCACGCAGATCGCAGCTGGTATCGGGTTCGGCACCTACGATGCGACGTTGGCGGACGTGCCGGGTCTCGCGGTGGTCCGCGACGCCGAAGTGAACGGTGGCGAACTGATCTGGCCGGCGGGTATCACGACGGCACAGCTGAATGCCGCAAAGGGGCAACTCGCCGCGCTCGGGATCATCACCCGCTGACACCTGTCTCCGCAGATCTTCCTCGTTTGTCCCGTGGCCGCGTTCGCGGCCATTATTATTTTTGGAGCCGATAATGGCCAGTTTGGACGTTTTCCATCAGGATGCCTTCTCGACCATCCAGCTCACCGCTGCGGTCGACAAATATCCGTATCAGCCGCAGGGGCTCGGCGATCTCGATATCTTCGATGACGAGCCGATCCGTAATACGACGCTCGCTGTCGAACAGCGTCAGGGCCAGCTGATCCTCATTCCGACGTCGCCGCGCGGCGCCGAAGGCACGCAGCGTGTTACCGAACAGCGTCAGGCACGGTACTTCCGGGTGCCGCGTCTCATGCACAGCGACACGATCTACGCGAACGAAATCCAGGACATCCGCGCGTTCGGTACCGAATCCGAACTCATGCAGGTGCAGGCGGAAGTCGCGCGACGACTCAGCGGCCCCACGGGCATCCTGAAAAACATCGAGTACACGTGGGAATTTCACCGCGTGGGCGCAGTGCAAGGGCTGCTTCTCGATGCGTCGGGATCTGTGATCTACAACTTCTTCGACGAGTTCGGCATCACGCCCGCGGCGGAAGTACCTTTCGATCTCACTGCACAGGAGGCGAACAGCATCCGCCCGATCTGCAATGCCATCCGGCGCGCGATGATGCGCAAGGCACAGGGCGCATGGTTGCCGACGACGCGTGTGTATGCGATGTGCGGCGATGCGTTCTACGACGATTTCGTCAACCACGTCGACGTCATCCGCACGTACATCAACTGGTCGGCGGCCGCAGATCTTCGCGATGACAGCCAGGGCGCCGCGTTCGACACGTTCAAGTTCGCGGGCATCTACTGGATGAACTACCGCGGTTCGGACGACAACACGACGATCAAGATTCCGGACGACAAGGTCAAGTTCTTCCCGGTCGGCGCTCCCGGTGTCTTCCAGCGCGCGCTTGCTCCGGGCGAATCGTTCGAATGGGTCAACACGCCTGGCAAGCCGATGTACGTCATTCCCATCCCCGACCGCGATCGCAATTCGTTCTGGAAGATGGAAGGCTATTCCTACCCGCTGCATATCTGCACGCGGCCGGAAATGCTCCAGACCGGCCGCGCCGGCGCATAAGCCAATGCCGTTCGATTGGCGAGCCGCCACCGACAAGGTGAACGGCGTCGCGATGAAGGTGTTCGGTGAGCGCGAACGGGTGCTGTATATGCCCGTTTCTGGCACCGAGCCCTACGAGATCGACGGCATCTTCGACGAAGCCTTCCTCGAGCTCTCAATCGTCGACGGCGCACAGGTTGCGACGGTTCAGCCGCGTCTGGGGATCCAGCAATCGCAGTTCGCTTCGGCGCCGGCGCAGGACGACCAGCTGCAGATCATCCGCACAGGCCTCGTCTATGTCGTGCGCGAAGCGCGGCTCGATGGATGGGGCGGTGGCGGTCTCATGCTCAATCTGGTGAGTAACGTCAATGGCTGATCCCACCGGACGCGCTGCGATGCGGCAGTTGGTCGTGGCCGCATTGCAGGCAGCAGCTGCCGCTCCAACGATCCAGTCACCGGGGGACTGGAGCGTGCCACCGTCGAAGCTGCCCGCGATCCTCGTGCGAAATGGTGCCGAGCGTAAGGCGTCGTTAGGGACGAACGGGCAGACGCAGTTCAACACGGACTTCGTCATCGAGATCCGGGGGATCGTTTCCGGGTCGACTGCGGAGGTAGCGCAGGACGCCCTCGATACGCTCGGCGCGACCATCGAGGACATCCTGCTGCGCGACGTCGGCATTCGAGGCGAGACGCAGGACTTCCCGGCCATCGATACAACGACGGAATACAGCTCGGACGGTCGCGTGCATTTCGCGGCCGTCAGTATCGCGTTGCACTTCCAGATCTATGAGGCCTTCGAGCCCGATGTGAATAACACACTCGAGCGCATGCAGCTCACCGTCGACCTCGCGAGCCCGTTTGACCCGAACGGGACGTATCCCGATCCGCCATTCCCCGACGCAATTCCACCGGCACCTCGTTCCACGGGGCCCGACGGGCGTGCAGAGGGTGTCATCGACCTCGATTTTTCTGATTAGGAGTGACGCATGTTCGTCAAACCCGCAGCGGGTATGAAGATCCGCGACCCGGATATGAAGGACTTCCTGCCCGACGAGGGGCGCGACGTGCCGGACGATCACCTCTATTGGGTGAAGCGTTTGAGCGACAAGGATGTCGAGCTCGCCGAGCGGCCCGAGCCGAAGGAAGCTTCGCCGCAAACCGAGGTCGAAGTGCGTGATCAGGATCACGCCGAAACCAATGCCGTTGACGATACGTCGACTCATCGTGAAGGGAGCGTCTGATCATGACGGTACCGTTCAAGAACATTCCGGCCGGTGACCAGATCCGGGTTCCGCTTTTCTACGCGGAAGTCGACAACAGTCAGGCCAATAGCGCCACCCAGACACAGCGCGCGCTCATCATCGGTCAGATCACGTCGGCCGGCGCCGCAACGCCCAACATTCCCGTAATTTCCCAAGGCGCCGCGGACGCGAAATCGGCGGGCGGTCAGGGGTCGATGCTCGCGCTTATGACCGCCGCTTATCGCAATAGCGATAGCTTTGGTGAAGTCTGGTATCTGCCGCTCGCCGACGATCCGAGCGCCGTCGCCGCGGCGGGTTCGATCAACTTCACTGCGGGCGCAACCGCAGCCGGCGTTCTGTTTCTGTACCTGGCCGGACAACTTGTCACGCAAAACGTGACTTCGTCGCTAACGGCGGCGCAACTTGCGACCGCACTCACGGCGACGGTTAACGCGAACACCGATTTGCCTGTGACGGCTGCCGTCGACGGCACCACCACCTCGAAGGTGAACTTCACGGCGAAGAACAAGGGGCTCGCCGGCAACGACATCGACATTCGCGTCAATTACCGCGGCGCAGCCAACGGAGAGGTTACGCCGACGGGGCTGGCGTTCACGATCACGGCGATGACTGGCGGGTCCGTGAACCCGTCATTGACCACCGCGCTGGCGAATCTCGCCGATGCACCGTTCGACTTCATCGTGATGCCGTACACGGACGCGACGTCACTCGATGCGCTGAAGTCTTTCCTCAACGATACGAACGGCCGCTGGAGCTGGTCGAAGCAGATCTACGGGCACTTCTTCGCAGCCTACCGCGGCACCGTAGGCGCGCTCACGACGTTCGGCGTCACACGGAACGACCAGCATGGGACGGTGATGGGTTTCAACGACTCGCCGACCCCCGCATGGTTGCTGGCAGCGGATTACAGCGGCGCGGTTGCGGCAGCGCTCCGGGCGGATCCCGGTCTGCCGCTGCAGACGGTTGCATTGTCGAGTTTCCTGCCGCCGCCGGTCGCGTCGCGCTTCGCGCTCACGGACCGCAACACGTTGCTGTTCGACGGCATCTCCACGTTCACGGTCGCCGACGATGGCACGGTCGCGGTTGAGAACCTGATCACGACCTACCAGAAGAACCCGTTTGGCCAGCCGGACAACAGCTACCTGCAGGTCGAGACCCTGTTCCTGCTGATGTATGTTCTCCGACGCCTGAAGGGCGTCGTCACGTCGAAATACGGCCGGAAGAAGCTGGCAGCGAATGGCACGCGCTTCGCGCCCGGCGCAAACATCGTGACGCCGAACACCATCCGCGCTGATCAGATCGCCGAATACAAGGCGATGGAGTTCGAGGGCTACGTCCAGAACAGCGACGCGTTTGCGGCCGGCCTCATTGTCGAAATCGATTCGCAGAATCCGAGCCGCGTCAACGAGCTGTGGGACGGCACGCTGATCGGCGGCCTGCGGATCTTCGCGCTGCTCGCTCAGTTCAGGCTCAACTGAGATGTTGTTGAAGCGATGTCCGACGTGTAAGGCCGAAAAGCCTTGCACGCCGGATTTTTTCAGTCGCAACCGTCGAACTCACGATGGCTTCGCTGCATATTGCAAGAGCTGTGCGTCTGCGCGTTACCGTGAGTTCTATGAAAAGAATCGCGCGGCGTTGATCGAGCGATCGACAGAGCAGTCGCGTAGGCGACGTCTGGAACGGCCTGAATACGACCGAAATTGGTCGCGAGAATACAAGCGCCGGATCCTGTCGGACCCCGTTGCTTATGCGGCCCACCTGGAACGGAATACCCGATGGCGTGAAGCCAATCCCGATAGGGTCGCTCTCTTCAAGCATTCGCAAAAACCATATCGGGCGGCGCGCACCGCGGCGCGTTATGCCCGGAGGCGTCTTGCTACGCCGAAATGGGTGGATTTATCTGCGATCCGATCGATATACGAGGAAGCAGCGCGGATAACGCGTGAGACGGGCATTCCCCACGAGGTTGATCACATAGTCCCGCTCATGGGACGGATGGTATGTGGACTACATGTCCCATGGAACCTCCGCATCATCACTGGCAAAGCAAATCGAAAGAAGTCCAATAGATTTGCCGAAGAGCACACGCATCTAGGTTCAACCGACATATCGCCGATTACCGGCGATTTTTTTTGCGAGTTCTAAATGTCGAACACGAAAAATCGCATTGCCGGCACAGCGTACCTGTCGGTCGATGGCGTGTCGTACCCGGTAGCTGGCGATTTCGAATACGACCCGAGCGAGCGCGCTCGCGAATCGCTGACCGGGCAGGACACCGTCCACGGCTTCAGCGAAAAGCCGAAGGTCGGCTCTATCAAAGCCACGTTGCGCGATATGGGCGGCCTGTCGCTCAAGCAGATCAACCAGATGGACGACGTGACGGTCACCGTTGAGCTGGCGAACGGCAAAACCGTCATCGGCCGCAACATGTGGACCGTCAATCCTCAGGGGGCGAAGGCGGAAGACGCCACGTTCCCCGTGGAATGGGAAGGTCCGGACGTGTCGGAGAACTGATCCGTGCAAGAAACCATGACCCTTACGTTTCGCCGTCCGATTACCGTCGGGAAGGGCGAAAACGCAAAGACGTACACCGAGCTGCAGCTGCGTGAGCCTCTCGCCGGAGATTATGAGCAGGCCGAGAAATCGGGCGGCAAATATGGGTTCGTCGTTGCGCTGGTCGCTATCGTCAGCGGCGTGCCCATCGATGTCGTCGACGAGCTTTTCTCCAGCGAGATCGACGAAGCGGAGGACTTCTTTAGCGGCTTCGCCGATGAAGCGGTCCTCATGCCGGATGTTCGCAGCCCGGATGAGTTCTCGCTCGAGCTGCAGGCGCCCGTGAAGCTAACGGACGACGCGACCGCGCTCAATGCGACGAAGCTCGATCTGTGCGAGCCGACGAACCTGCAGCGCCGCAAGGCACGGCAGGCCGGCGGTCCGTTCGCGTCGTCGATCGAACTGATTTCGATCGTCGCGCGCGTGCCGCGCAAAACGGTCCGCGCGCTGAGCGCACGCGATTTTCACTCGGCCACCGGCTACTTCAACGGTTTTCAGATTCGCCGGCGGCCCGACTGAGCATGCTGGTCGCCGGCGCGAACGCTCTCCCCGACGGCTGGGAACAGATGCTCGCTGACGCCGCGCACTTCTGGGACATCGCGCCGGCGTCACTCTGGAATGCCACATGGAGTGACGTCGAGTGGCACCTGATCGAAGCGAAGCGAATCCTTTCCGCAAAGCCCAAGCATGGCTAACAAGATCCAGTTCGTCATCACCGCGGTTGACCGCGCGACGTCGACTGTGCGCAAGGTCAAGGGTTCGATAGCGAGCACCTTCGCGCCGGTCACGGCCTTGGGCAAGTCGCTGGCCTCGCTGAGCCGGGAAACGGGATTGAGCCGTCTGGTGCGCGGCCTCACATCGGCGACGCGCGCGGCCGGCGGGCTACTCGCCAAGATCACGATGATTGCGACGCCGCTCGGTTTGTTGGGCGGACTCGGATCGATCGCGGGTCTGGCGTCGATCGTGACGAGCTGGGGGCGTGCGGGACAGGAGATCGACCGGACGTCGACGTTGCTCGGCATCAACACGCAGCAGCTGCAGCAATATCGCGGCGTCGCTCGCCTGGCAGGCCTCTCGACCGACAGCATGGACGCATCGCTGCAGGCGCTTGGCGACACCATGCAGGGCGCCGTGAATGGCCGAGCGCCGGAGACACTGGCGCTGATGAGCGCGTGGCAGATCGGACTGCACCGTACTGCCGACGGCGCCGTCGACGTTTCTCGCGCGATGCTGGACGTGTCCCGCGCGATCCGTTCGAACCTGAGCGCTGGCGGCAACATCCAGTCGGCGCGTCAGATCGCACAGGCGTTCGGCGTGGAGTCGCTGTTGCCTCTGCTGATCAAAGGGCCGAGCGCGATTCAGGACCTGGTGCGGCAATTCGACAATCTGCACGCGACCATGGACCCGAGTGCGATCCGGCAGGCCGAGGAGTATGCGCAGAATATTGCGAAGCTCGAGCTGTCGGTCGTCTCGTTGAAGGACGCACTGGGCAATGCGCTTATTCCGGTGTTGCAGCCGGCAATCGAGCTGATGAGCCAGTGGCTCGCCGTGCCGGAGAACAAGCAGAAGCTTATCGACGGCGTCGCGGGTGCGGTGCGGTTCCTGTCCGATGAGATCAAGAGCTTCGATTGGGAGAAGGCGAAGCGCGGCGCGAGCGATTTCTTCGATCTGGTATCGCGTTCATACGAGATCCTGATGCACGTCGCGCACCTAGGATCACGCGTAAGCACGGGCTTCGAGCGGTTCGGCAATGCGTGGCGCGGTAACGGTCTCAGCACGAACGACGAGCTGGCCGCCGGCGTCAATGGCAACACGACGACTGCAATCGAGTATTTCCAGTCGCGCGGCTGGTCGCGATCCCAGGCGATCGGCATCGTGGCGAACCTGCAGCGCGAGAGTCAGGTTGATCCCACAGCGGTCGGCGATAACGGTCAGGCATACGGGATCGCGCAGTGGCACAAGGATCGGCAAGACGCATTTCAGAAATGGGCGGGTAACTGGATCGGAAACTCGACGCTCGAGCAGCAGCTCGGTTTCGTCGACTACGAACTGCGCAACGGCAACGAGCGTGCAGCAGGATCCGCGCTGGCCGGCGCATCGACGCCTGAACAGGCTGCCGACATTGTCTCCCGGCTCTACGAGCGGCCTGCCGCCGCCGATAGTGAGGCGGCGGCGCGTTCGCAGTTCGCCAATCAGCTTTCCGGCCTATACGGCGGGAGCCCGGCTGTCGCTTCCGCCAATCAGCCTACTGGAGACTCGACGCAGGCGTCTCTGGGCCCGGGCGAGCAGCTCGTGAAGGTCGATATCAACCTGCAGGGCGCACCGCGAGGCACGCGCACGTCCGTCAGTTCATCCAGGAACGTAGATACGAACGTGCGCACCGGTAAAACAATGGATCTCGGAGCTGCTCTATGAATGTAGGCGGCGGCTCGGGTGCCGTGCTCGGCACGACATCCGGCATTACCAATCTCGCGAGCTCACTTGCCGCGCGGCTCGGCGGGACGATGGGATCGTACTTCGACCGGTTGCGCCCGGCGTCTTTTCGCGGGATGCCGTTTGTCTCGCTCTCGGCGGAAGGCTCATTTGGTCGACGGAATGTGCTGCACCAGTATCCAAAGCGCGATACGCCATGGGCAGAAGACATGGGGCGCGCTGCGCGGCGATTCCAGGTGCTGGGGTTTCTCGTCGGCGATGACGTCGTCGATCAGCGCGAGGTCCTGATCAAACTGGTTGAGACGGAGGACTCGGGGGAGCTGATTCACCCGACGTATGGCCGGCGATCGGTCAACGTGATGGACTTCCGCGTCATTGAGCGCTGGGACAAGGGCCGGTACTTTGAGCTGCAGTTTGATTTCGTCGAGAGCGGCAATCGTGTATTTCCGACCGCCGCAAACGGAACGACCAGCCTCATTGCATCCGCTGCAGCTGCACTCGGGCTGTCCGCGGCCGCCGACTTCGCTGCTCGCGCATTAGGCACGCTCGCCTATGGCGCGTCGGTCGTCAACATGGCAGTCGGAACGGCTCTTAGCTGGTACACGACCGCGAAGAATCTGGTGGGCGATGCGCGAAACCTCGTTCATCTCGTGTTTAACCTCCCGGGCGCTTTCGGTCGTTTCGCCGGTAGTGCGACCGTGCCTACGTTCAGCAAGTATCCCGGCTCGTCGGCATCCACGGTCACGACGGTCGATCAGGCCATCGTTCAAGCGGTTCAATCGCGCACCGCAGTGTCGACGGCGTCAGATGTGCTGGCAACAGCTGCGGCCGGCCTCGATGCGAGCTCGACCGACGCATATGCGAACGCCGCTCAGGGCGTAGCCAGTTCGCTGCTGGGGGCCGCACCGAGTCCCGCCGATGGCATGCGGCTTCTGACGTCATTGGCCGACTTCTATCCGGACGCTCCGACGACGTCGTCGACGATCGGCGGCGCGATGGCAACGATGCAATCTGCGTCCGGAGATCTGTTCCGTCGCGCGGCGATCGCATCGGTCGCGATCGCCGCGTCGAAGTATCAACCGACTTCCTCGGATGACGCCGCAGCTGTTCGCGAAGCCGTTACGACGCTGATTGATGCGGAGATCGAGGTGGCCGGCAATCAGGGCGAGGATTCGACTTACGGCGCATTGCGCACGCTGCGTGCCGCTGTCGTGCAGGATCTGAATAAACGGGGCGCAGGCCTGGCATCGATCGCCACATTCAATTTCAAGGCCAATCTTCCCGCGCTCGTGATCGCGCAACGTCTCTATCGCGATGCCAGCCGCGCAGACGAGCTCGTAGCTCAAGCCAACCCGGCACATCCCGCCTTCATGCCTCAGACATTCAAGGCGCTTTCTTCCTGACGATGACAGACGATCTGACTTTGATGCTCGACGGGTCCAACGTCTCGGGCTGGGAGCGTATTCGCGTGACGCGTGGCATCGAGCGGCTGCCGAGCGAATTCGAGATCGAGATGACGGACCTGTTCCCGGGCCAGCTCGACTCGATCAGCGCAATACCCGGGCAGAAGTGTCAGGTGGCGCTCGGCGAGGATGTCGTGATCACCGGATATGTGGATCGCGTCATTCCGGGTGTCGCGCCAGAGCGTCACTACATCAGGGTGATCGGCCGAGGCAAATGCCAGGATCTTGTCGACTGCAGCGCAGTATGGCCGGGCGGTCAGATCAGTGGCTCAAATGCGCTGCAGATCGCGCAGAAGCTTGCGAAGAGCTACGGCATCACCGCAACGAGCGACGGCAACGATGGACCTAGCATCCCGCAGATCAACCTGATGATCGGCGAATCGGCGTTCGAGGTCATCGAGCGTGTTTCGCGATATGCGGGGCTGCTCGCGTATGACTTGCCCGACGGCAATCTGAGACTCGCCCGCGCGGGCGTCGAAGCGCATACATCGGGTTTCGTCTATGGCGAGAACGTTGAGGAAGCGGAATTCGAGTGGGGCGCCGACCTGCGTTATTCGGCGATCGATGTGTACCTCCTCACGATGCAGACGATGGGGGACGCGGGCGTGAATCTGGTGCCCGTCGCAACGGCCACCGACGCGACAGTCGATCGATTTCGCAACTTGTATGTCGTCTCCGAGCAGGTTCAGGCCGGCCGCAACATTGCGCAGGAGCGGGCGAACTGGGAGGCGGCACGCAGGGCGGGCCGATCGCAGGCTGTTCGAGTGCTGACTGACAGCTGGCGAGACGGCAGCGGGGCGCTTTGGACGCCCAACACGCTCGTTCCGGTCACGATACCGCCGCTCAAGATTCCGGAAGAGACCTTCATGTTGATTTCCGAAGTCACCTACACGCTCGACGAAGAGGGCGGCACCCACGCGTCCCTTCTGCTGATGCCGCCGGCGGCATTCACGCCCGAGCCGACCATCTTGCAGCCGCTCTCACCCGACGTCGTGCGCGGCGCACCCAACGCACCATGAGCGACTATCTGACGCGCACGGCACGGCGGGTATTGAACGGGTTGGCACGCGGCATCGTGCAGCTGGTCGCTGATGCGGGCGACGTGCAACGGATGCAGGTCAAGTTCGGCCCGCTCGAGACCATCGATAACATTCCGCGCTGCGCGGAATACGGTTTCGTCTCGAACCCTCCCGACGGATCGGATGCCGTCGTGATCTTCGGCGGCGGCGATCGCTCGAACGGCGTGGTGATCGGGACGGGAAACGCCACCTATCGGATGAAGCAGCTCGCGAGCGGCGAGGTAGCGATTCACGATAGTCGTGGGCAGTCCGTCTATCTGACGGAGTCAGGCATCAAGATCGACGGCGGGGGTAACCCGGTCCTGTTCACGAACCTGACGAAGCTGCGGGTCGAGGCGCCCATCGAGAGCACGGGAGACATCACCGACAACGTCGACACGACAGGACGCAGCATGGAAGCCGATCGTGCGATCTATGACGGCCACACGCACGATGTCGTGAACATCCAGACCGGCGGAAGCACGCGCACGTCTAACGCCCCGAATCAGCCGGAGTAACCGATGCCCGACATCACGATCGTTTGGGACGTCGACAACAGCCGGGGCGACTGGCAGCTCGTTGGGCCCGCGCTCACCACTGGCAACGATCTCGACAACGGCATTCTTATCAGCCTGTTCACCGATCGCACGGCGAACCCCGATGACCCGATCCCGGATGGGACAAATGATCCACGGGGATGGTGGGGTGACCTCGGCGAGGATGTGCCGATCGGATCTCGCCTATGGCTTCTCAGCCGCGCAAAGCAGACGCAGGAAACGCTCAATAACGCGGTCGACTACGCGCGCGAAGCGCTCGAATGGATGATCGACGACGGCGTGGCTGCGCGCATCGACGTGCTTGCGCAATGGGTCCGATCTTCGTTCCTCGGGCTGCAGGTCATTCTCTATAAACAGGACGGCACCACCGTGGCCTCGAAGAGCTACGCGTGGGCCTGGAACCAGATCTCCTGATATGCCATACGCACGCAAGACACTCGCGCAGATCCGGTCTGACGCGATGGCCGATATCGCGGCCGCGCTCGAGGGATCGGACCCGCTACTGCGCTTCGCAGCATTGAAGATCATTGGCGTCGTGCTCGCGGGCATGACGAATGAGGAGTACGGGTATCTCGACTGGATCGCGAAGCAGACGAACCCATTCACGGCCGAGGGCGAGTACCTGCAGGCATGGGGCGCTTTGAAGAAGGTCTATCAGAAGGACGCGAGTGCAGCGCAACTGTCGGCCACGTTCCAGGGAGCCAACGGCAAGCCGCTCAGTGCCGGTACGGCGATCGTTCGTGGTGATGGAGCGACGTATACCGTCCTGGCGACCCAGACAGTATCCGGTGGATCGGTAACCGTCACGATCGTCGCCGACGTTGCCGGCGCAGCTGGTAATGCCGATGCGGGAACCGTCGTATCGCTTGATGTGGCTGTTGATGGAATCCAGTCTACGGGTTCCGTCTCAGGTACTGTGGCGTCGGGCGCAGACATCGAGGATCAGGAAGAGTTTCGCGATCGCGTGCTCGAGGCGTATCAGCAAACGCCGCAGGGCGGCGCAGCGCCGGACTATGTTCAATGGGCGCTCGCCGTTGCGGGGGTCACACGCGCCTGGTGCGCGCCGAACGGATTCGGCGCTGGCACCGTGGTCGTGTATGTGATGCTTGATGACGCGCAGGCGGCGCATGGAGGATTCCCTCAAGGCACGAATGGCGTGTCACAAAATGACAAGGGGCCCGGCGGCCTTCCGAGAGCCACAGTTGCAACAGGCGATCAACTGGTTGTTGCCGACGCGATCGTATCGAAGGAGCCCGCGACAGCGCTCGTTTGGATCTGTGCGCCGATACAGAATGTGCTTTCGTTCGTACTTTCTGGCACCTCGAGCTGGTCGACGGCGACGAGAAATGCGGTCGAGGCAGCAATTGCGGACGTGTTCTTCCGGAATGGTGACCCGCGCGGCGGCACGATTGATCGGTCGGACATCGAGATCGCAATAGGTTCTGTCGCTGGCACGTCGGGATTTGTGATCACTTCTGTAACGGGTGTAATTAGCGGCGTCACCACGCCATACCCAGGGAATATCACAGGCAGCTTCGGTTCTCTCCCGGTTCTTGGCGGCGTCACATTCAACGCGTAATCCATGCTCGCACCGAATCTCACTGCAGCGGACTTCCTGTCTGCATTGCAGGCGCTTATGCCGCGCGGCCGCGTCTGGCCGCGCGACGGAGACGCCGTTCAGACGAAGACTCTGGCGGGCTGTGCGCCGACGTTCGCGCGTCTGACAGTCCGTTCCAACCAGCTGCTGGTCGACGGGTTCCCCGCATCGGCATATGAACTTCTGCCGGAGTGGGAGGCATCTCTTGGCCTTCCTGATCCATGTGCAGGCGCTGCACCGACGATCCGGCAACGTCAGCAGCAGGTTGATGCGCGATTCGCGAATAGCGGTGGTCAGTCGATCGAATACTTCATCGATTTTGCCGCTGCGCTCGGTTACACGATCACGGTCGTGCAATACACGCAGGCTCGCGCCGGCCTGCTTAGGGCTGGAGATCCAGTCAATGGGTACGACTGGAACTTTGCCTGGAAGATAACGGCGCCCCTCAATACTGTCGTGCGAGCAGTAGCAGGGGCGATGGCCGCCGGCGACCCACTTGCCGCGTGGGGAAACAACGTTCTCGAATGCGAAATCAACGCCGTCAAACCGGCGCACACCATTCCCATTTTCGCTTATGCATAAGAGGTCATATGTATCGCATTGATGACGCAACTGCAGCAGCAACACTGCCGCCGCCAGAAGCAGCTGGTACCGAGGGATATTTCACAGAGGGCAACCCCGCGACCGGCACGCCAGCGACCAACGTGCGCGGTTCCTGGCTGAACATGCTTCAGGAGGAGTTGCGTGCAATCGTCGTTGCCGGCGGCCAGACGCCCAGCAAGACAACTTATAATCAGGTGCTCCAGGCGATCCTGACGCTGATAGGGCAACCGACGACAAACCGGGTGTCGGGAGTCGTCGGACAGGCGAGGAACCTCGCAATGTCGGTTGCGGCCGCTTCAACTACGGCGACGCTCACGGCCGATGAGATCATTGTCGAGTCGGCGCTCGGCGGTTACCGATACTGCATTCCGAGCTTCAGCAAGACCATCAATCTGGCGACGACCGGCGCGGGTGGGATGGATACCGGATCCGCCCCCGTGTCGGGCTATGTCGCTCTCTATGCGATCTACAATCCGCAAGCTGCTGTTTTCACGGGTTCGATCAGCGGAACGACGCTGACGGTATCGAGTGTCGCGTCGGGCGTGCTCGCCGTCGGGCAATATGTGCAAGGCGCGGCACCAGGCACGACCATTACAGCGCTCGGAACTGGAACGGGCGGAGCGGGTACCTACACCGTTTCTATCTCGCAGACGCTCGCCGCGAGCGGGCTCTCTGCAGGCTCAGCAGCTCTGCTCGCAGCGAACGCGACGAGCGCCGCTGCGCCAAACGTATATGGCGGTGCGAACATGCCCGCCGGATATACGGCTTCGGCGCTCGTTTCGGTCTGGCCTACTAATGCTAGCTCTCAGTTCGTGACGGGACTCCAGAAGGAGCGCCACATCGGAATCAATGGGCTGAGCACCGCGTTCACAACGTCGACGGTAGCAGCGACGCCGACGTCGTTTTCGTTGGCAGGAAAGGTGCCTCGTAATGCCACAAAAATCTACGGTTCCATTGGGTGTGCATCGACGGCCGCAGCGAGTGGTATGGTCCTCCAAGTGATGTCCGATGCGAACGCCAGTGACTTGCAGCAAATAACGGGGTCGATAAACAACAACGTTACCTCTTACATCAATTTCGCGCTGTTGGTGAGTACGCTGCAGACCTTGTTCTATCAGGCGTCGAATGGCGCGGGTACGCCGACATATTCGGTCGTTGTTTCAGGCTACGACTTTTAACGGACTTTGACATGAGCCAGATTTACGTTCAATTTTCGGATAACTCAGAGGCAGAAATCATCTCTTATTTCACTTGCCCTCAGGACCCGGTGGTGTGGCCAAATCAAGGGACCGTGGATGCCAATGACACGCGATGGATCACATATTGCGCCTCGTTGCCCGCGCTGATTCGAAACACCATCCAGCCATCAGAAAGCTAACCTGAGCGGGCTATTTCCTGCTGCTACAATCTGGTCTCAAAAAAGCGGAGATAGATGGATGTTCAACGAGCGGCAGGGAGCGCTAGAGTCGACAAAACGGGGCTCTGTTGCGGCAGAGGTCTGGGTGTTGGGTGCGTTCATGCTGATCGGCGGATTCATTTCTGTTCGCCTCGGCAAGGACATGAACTGGGACCTGCTCAACTATCATCTCTACGACGGTTGGGCGCTTTTCAACAGACCGTGGGGCATTGATCTATTTCCAGCCGGGCTACAAACGTTCTTTAACCCGTTGCTGGATGGGTTGTTCTATCTAACCCAAAAGCACTTGCCTGATGGCGTTACAGTATTTTTCATGGGGTTTCCGATTGGCATATCGGCATATTTCTCATGGAAGATTTTCCCGTTGCTCATCGGGAACATGCAAACGGGTTCGCCGATCATCCTAGTGAGAATCGGCGCAGTCGTGTTAGCTCTGACCGGAGCGGCTGGGTTGTCGCAGGCCGGTACGACAACGAACGAATGGGCAACGTTCGCTCTTCTGCTTGGCGCCATGTGGATGATGCTCACAGCGTTTCGCCGAGAGTTGGTGTGCGCATTTTTCCTCGCCGGCGTTCTAATAGGGGCAGCTGCCGCGTTGAAGTTGACAGCGGCCATTCCAGCCGTCGCATTCTCGGCGTCCTTTGTATGGCTACTGCGCTATGACGATCGTAAGTTCGTCAGCCGCGTGTCGTTCTTTGTCTTCGGTGCTGTGCTCTCGTTTGCAATACTTGCTGGTCCGTGGATGTGGTCTCTTTACAAGAACTTCCACAATCCAATTTTCCCATTCTTCAATTTTGCATTCCACTCTCCACTGTTAGACGATGCGTCGATGCGCGACGAACGCTTCCTGCCAAAGTCAGCAGTGGAAGTATTGACCTTTCCATTTGTCTCGGCGTTCTATAAAACGAACGTTCACAACGACATCGCCGTCAGAGATCCCCGGCTGTTTATCGGCGTAGTGATATTGATCGCGTGGATTGTGGCATGCGTTCTTCGCATCAGAAAAGGATTCGATAGTGGCAACGATTGCCGAGTGAGAATGTTTCTGGCGAGTGCGTTCGTACTTACCTATGTGATGTGGATTGTGCTGTTTGGTATCTATCGATATGTCATCGTTCTGGAGTTTTTAGCCATATGCATGGCGTACGTGACCGTCGCATCAAAGCTGTATTCCGGAAAGATTCGGGACGCGTCGGTCATATCCGCAGTTGTTTGCGTTGCCGGTTTTGCTCTGACAGTTCCAGGGCCATTTGCTCGTGCTGAAATCGTCAACGGGCCGTATTTCGCGG
Organism: Paraburkholderia sp. XV; assembly: GCF_020177535.1. Lineage (NCBI taxonomy): Bacteria > Pseudomonadati > Pseudomonadota > Betaproteobacteria > Burkholderiales > Burkholderiaceae > Paraburkholderia > Paraburkholderia sp. XV. Next base: position 114,927 of record NZ_JAGUUD010000009.1, read on the forward strand.
AACGTATTCCTGCGTTACCGAAAAATTCGGTTGTAGTGAACCTCACGACGGATGCGGTCGGATACCTTATCCCACAGTGGGAAGGTCATCCGCCCGTCATTTCACCAAACTCAAGCCTGACGGTTCCGGGAATCAACGGTCCGGTGCAAAGGCTGATGACGGAAGCGGTTCTGAAGCATGATGGACCGGTGTTTTTGATTATTAGGTCGTCGGTTCTCGACAACCCGGCAAAGTACCTTTTGCAGCAGTATCAACTCGGTGTCGATAGACCGAGTTGCCATGATCTGGATGGATATGGAGACGGTCTATTGCTGTGCAAATCTAAACCTGACCGCTACGAAAATAGCGTGGGGTTTGATGTACGTACGGGCGGCCAGACGGGTGACCTGATCGGAGCATACGAGCCGGTCGAAGTCGGCGCGGGAGGTACATGGACAGACTACGTCGCAATGATCTCGTTCTCCAAGAATGCTTCGACATCAGATCGCGATCTTGTAATTCAGGGACAACTGCCTCTCGATCTGTACAAAAAGATGTATGGCAAGATCGCCGGGAAGAACCTCACCGTCTCAGTGAACGGGAAAATCGTGCATAGCACTGCCGTTGAGTCCTCTGAGCGCTTCAATTATCGGATTTCCGCATCGGAGATAGCGGATGCATCGAAAGGATTTCCGATGATCGGCATCGAGGTGCATACACCATTTGCGGCAGTGCCAGCCGAGGTCGGCGCAGGTCCGGACATTCGCCGATTGGGCATGCGTATCCTCCGCATCTCATTTGAACGCCAGTAGAAGACCATTTTGCCCCCGTCAGAGAGGACGGGGCCGCAATCGTCAGAACTTCACCTTCAGTTCCAGCGTGGTCACGTCGTTCCAGAGCGGAGGAACATTACGGTTGCGCGAGTTCAGGCCCGTGAAGTAGTGGCGCGCGGCCACGCTTACGCGTCCATAGCCGATCGATACTCCGACTACGGGTGCGACGGACCAATACGCGTCCGACAGGTGGAAGTTCTTCGGCGGCACCCCTCCCACCTGCCATCCCGCCACATCCTCAGACCATGAGTCGCGGTGGATATATGCGCCGGCCTCGGCGGCGAGCCGGACGCCATAGAGCCAGTAATAGGCTTCTGCGGTCAGTGCGGCCCCTTGTGACCGTCCCTCTCCGGTGAAGAAGGCGGTGGGGACGCCAGTCTTGTTGTTGTATGCGTGAGACTTCGGGTCGTAGTTCTCATCCTGTGGCGTGCACGAGCACGACGCAGCGAAACGCCCAAGGTTGACGTAGTCGAGATGCCAGTCGACGCCCCACGCGCCGCGCGTGAGCAGCGGTCCGGTGATCCCCAGCGAGAAAGTGGGCGGTTTGGCCGTGACATGCGAGCCACCTGGAATTCCAGCCTGTTGCCAGCGACCGTCGGGCGTATCAGCTTTGGATAGGCCGATGCCGGCCTGGACGTGGATGCCGAAAGGATGTGCGACGTAGTCGTCAATAACGTCGGCACGCGCAGTCGCTGCCGCGCAGCCAAGCGACATTGCTACGGCTGCGGCTCTCCATCGGGATCCGGGGAACCTGACGCCGAGTCGAGATCTATCGTCGCGCCGATCTGGCGCATCTTTTCGAGCACGCGCTGGATATCCGCTTCGTTGAGGGTAAGCCGTGCCGCGCCAAGGAACAGAGATGCCGGCGTGATGCCCTGCGGATTGCTCTCGTTGACCAGATCGCGCCATCGACGGCTGCTCGATAGTCCGAGCAGCTGCGCCATCTGGGCACCTGTAAAGCCGAGTTCTTCCTTGAGCTGCTTGAGCTGCTGAACCGTCGGCGGTTGATAGAGCATGTCTGGATCGTCCGGCGCGCGCGTACACGCGAAAGCTGAGTTTCATGATGGGATTCCTTTCGGAGTGACGCCGCGCGGGATGCGCTTCATCTGGTTGCGAGATTAGGCGGATTCCGCCTAATCGTCAAGAGCAAAACGACACAGGCCGCCATTGAGCGGCCATTTTTCTTTGGGGGCATTCAGTCGATGGCGACTACCGAGGATTTCTCGCTGGTGAAGCTGCTGTCCGGCATATCGGCATCGCTCGTCGTCTGTTCTTCGATTCTGTCGGCTGGCTACATGCGCATGCGCAAGCAGCTGTCCGACCTGAAGAAAGACGAATCAAGCAACCAGCTCGACATCCGGCGCGACGAGATCGAGGCAAAGAGTCTGGAGAGCCTGGACCGGGCGTCGAAGGAATGGGAGTCCCAGTATCACAAGGCGATCGCGCGCGAAACCCGATATCGAAGGCTGCTCGCCGTCTCCGAGGCGCGATATCGAAAGATGGTGCAGCAGGCGGCCGAAGATCGGCTGCAGGACCGTTTGAAGATCGAGGCGCTCGTCGCCAGCCTCGCGGAGAAAGACCGCTTTATCGCGCAGCTGCAATCGCAACTCGGAGGCCGTCGACCGGCGGACACCCAATGACGAAAGGCGAACACATAAAGGCAGTCTGGCACCGCGTCGATCTGTACATCATCAACGTGCTCGTCGTGCTGCTCGCTGGCGCCGTCGGCGCGGCGATCATGAACTGGATGAATTCCGGCGAGCGCACGTTGCTCGTTGCGCGGTTCCCCGTCGTGCGCGCGGAAGAGCGGGCGGCGTGCACGCGTGAATTCTCGTCGCAGATCAACGGCCTCAAGTCGACGCTGGCGGCGCGGGAAGAGATGGACAAACGCACGGCCGCCGACGTCGCCGACATGAAAACGCTTATGCAGACGACGAACGAGCTGGCGGCATACACGCTTCGCTTCCTGGGCGATCGCGCGCGAGTGAACGATCAACGTACGGCCGCGATGCTCAAGCAGACGAAGGAAGCCGCCGCGGCCGCCGCCGCCGCGCAAAAGACCACGGCGACGGTCGAGCAGAAGGTCACCGACGTCGCAGTGAAGACCGACGAGGCGGCCAGCACCGTGCAGGCCGTGAGCAAGAAACTGGACACCGCTGTACGTCCGGCGCTGCCGGCGAAACCCTGGGCCGGCGCCCGCTGAATCCGGCGCCATTCTGGCGCCTTGGAGCAATCCCTCATGACACCAGAAATGCTCGCCGCGGCGCTGCAGATTTCGCTCGCCCGTGCGAACCAATGGGCCGACCCGCTTAGTGCGGCGATGGCCCTCTATGACATCGATTCCCCACTGCGTCAGGCTGCCTTTCTAGCCGAATGCGGCCACGAGTGCGGGCGCTTCGTCTGGCTGCGCGAGATATGGGGGCCGACGGCCAAGCAGCGCCTGTACGAACCATTCACGCCGAAGTCGAAGGCCTTAGGCAATACACAGCCCGGAGACGGGTTCCGGTACCGCGGCGGCGGCCTGATCCAGATCACAGGCCGATACAACTATCGCGTGACCGGACAGAAGATCGGCGTCGACCTCGAGGGCAACCCGGACCTGATCGCCGAGCCGTCGACGGCGGCGCTCGCGGCCGCGCAATTCTGGAGCGACCGGAACTTCAACGCGTATGCCGATGCCGGCGCATTCCTGACGCTCTCGCGCGCGATCAACCTCGGCAATCCGAACAGCACGGCGCAGCCGGAAGGCATGGACGACCGCGACCTTCTTTACACGAGCTGCAAGCAGGCGCTCGCCACTTGATCCAAACCGCCGCATTCACGCGGCTTTATACCAGGAGATTGACCTTGAACTCATCGCTGTGGGCGAAGTTTCTCGCCGCTGTTTTGCTGTTTGCCATGTGGCTGGCGCTCGTGATCATGAAGATGGTGCCGGCCGAGCCGCTCGTCTTTGCGATCAGTCAGGCGCTCGTTGGCCTGGGCGTCTACCACGCATCCACCGGCGGCTTCTCTTCCAAAACGACGGTAACCCCGTTGATCGAAGGGACGCAGCTGGCAACGATCGCCACCGCGTCGAAAGACAAGGAACCACAGGTGACTGTGTCCGTGTCGCCGCCGGCGGCACCGACACCGGCACCGGCCCCCGCTGCGACGACGCTGCAATGATCCGGGCCATCTGTATCGCCGTCGCTGCCGTGAGCCTGTCGGGCTGCGCGTCGCTCTGGTATGCGGGCGTCGCCCGCTACGAGGTCGAGCCAATTGCCGACGCGTCCGGACATCCGAGCGGCTGCTGTGCCCTGCGCGTGTGGAACGGCAAACAGATGGCCACCGTCGACGCGACCTTCACCCGCACCCCAACCGGGGACTTCTCAATCTCGCTCCGGGAAACCGACGTCGAAGCATTCCAGGGGCAGGCAACCGCCGCAGCTGCGGCATCAGACGTCGCCGCGGCCGCCGCCAGCGCGGCCGTGACGGCAATCAAAACCCTCAAGTAAGAGAAACCACATGAAACGACTACCTATGCTGCTTGCGGCAGGCCTCGCCGCGTCCGTCATGCTGCTCGCCGGTTGCGCGGCCACGGCCCCCACGCTTTCCTTCCAGCAGGCGACGGCGCTCGTCTGCGCCGACGCCAACACGGCCGTCCAGATCATGACGGATGACGGCGTGTTCACCGGCGGCGCGCTGAACACACTCAACAACGACTTCAAACCCGCGCTTGCCAAGGTCTGCGCGGCGGGCGTCACGGTCACCAAGCCAAATCTGCAGGCGCTCGTCGACGTGGGCTTCCCGCTGCTTAAAACGCTGGTGGCTGCCTCGAACCTGCAGCAGCAGATGAAGAACAGCGCGAACGCAGCTATCGACGTGGCGACGCTTGCGGTCAATACCGCGATTGCATTGCAGCCGGCGACGTCGACCACAACGCCGGCGCCGGATCCAGCGTCGGCACCGGCGGCCGCAAGCGCGGTGATCGCATCATGAGCAAACCGATCCGCGTTGCATTGAGTGGATCGGGCTTTCGCCTCGGCGCGCACCTCGGCGCGCTGCAGGCGATCGTCGACGCCGGCTATGAAATCGTCGAGCTCGCAGGCACCTCGGGCGGATCGATTGTCGCAGCGATGTATGCCGGCGGCATGCGCCTCGACGACATGCGCCAGCTCTGCATGCGCATGGACTGGTCGCCGATGATGCGCTTCTCGCCGTGGGCGGTGCTGCGCCACCAGGCGCTCTGCACGGGGAAGGCCCTCGAGGCGTTCCTGAAAGACGGAAGCGGAGGCAAGACGTTCGCGGACCTGCAGCTGGACCTGAAGATCGTTGCGGCGGATCTGCTGACGGAAAAGGAGTTCCAGTTTTCACGTCGGACGACGCCGAGAGTGCCGATCGCGGTGGCGGCGCGCGCGAGCGCCTCGATTCCGATCGTCTTTCCGCCGGTGGACGTCGCCGGCGCGCTGCTCGTCGATGGTGGCACCGCCGACAACGTGCCGGTGAGTGATCTGACGGTCGACGAGGTGCCGCGGCTGGGTATTTATCTCGTATCAGACGACACCGCGCTCAAACCGGGTAGATATGGCCTGAGCACCCTCGCGCCGCGGATCATTGACCTGATGCTGGCGGCCAACGAGACCGCGCACGTCGATCTGGACCAACGGAGCGGGGCGACGATCGTGCGTGTGCCGACCGGTTACGCGAGCTCGTTCGACCGCAACATGCCGTACGCCACGCGCCAGAGGCTGTACGAAGACGGCTACAGGAACACGCAGCTCGCGCTCTCCTCGATCTAACCCTTCGGCAGGCTTCCGCCCATCGCACCAAGCCTGATTTTCTCCGCGAGCATCGCGTCGATGACGGCCTGCAGCTGTGCCTTCAGGTCGCCGTCCCGCTTGTTCCACATTGCCAGCTGGGCGTCCAATGCGTCGGCGTGAGCCTGCCGGATGATGGCGCGGGCGCGATGCACTTCCAGGATCAAACGGCGCACGTCGGGGTCTTGGTGTCGACGCCACAGCTCCCGCAGCTCGCTGTCGCTGACGGTCGGAAAGTCGGTCGGGGTAAGGCGCATAAGTCGTCGAAAACACTGTACGTTTATACAGTATAGTGGATGCGTTTCCCGGCCCCGAATTTCGGAACGGGTCTCTTGAAACCCGCATGAAATCGTGGGGCGATCTGTTATATTTGTTCCGACGACCGGTTAGCCATGTCCAACAATGGCGGGGCGGCGAGCGAAATCGACGGCTGGATTGTGATTCCTGTCGTCGTGGGTTCGAGTCCCATCAGCCACCCCAGAGAATTCAGAAACGGCATTGCGAGAAATCGCAATGCCGTTTTTGTTTTGGCGACGCGCGGCATGCGACGCGCGGTCGTTCAAAAGAGAACGCACGCGCATCAGATCAATCGCAGACTCACCCCTTCCGCAAAGGCTTCAGCAACTCCTTCAAGCCGTTGTGATCGATTTCGTGCATCAACGCGAGCAGCCTGCCAATCTCGCCAGGCGGAAATCCTTCGCGCGCAAACCAGTTCAGATAATGTCCCGGCAGATCCGCGATTACGCGCCCCTTGTATTTGCCGTAAGGCATCGTACGCGTCACGAGCAATTCAAACTGTTCGACATTCATCTCAAGTCCACCTGTTCAGCGCCGCGCATCTCACACCCGTTTCCGCCGATGATGTCCGCTCACATGCGCGCCCGCATCGCGTTCGAGCCCGAACACATCGACGATCGCTACCAGTCCGACAACGGCCACCAGCAGAAACGCAATGCTGAAATCAGCCGGCGTCACCGACTGCGCTTCATGTCCATGCAGCCACGCAGCCACCCGCAGTGCGATCGCGCCGAGCGCGACGCCCATGCCCATCGTCATTTGCGACAGTGTGCTCGACAACGTCGACGCGCCGCTCATCTGCGGCTTCGGCACATCGGCGAACGCGAGCGTATTGACGGCTGTGAATTGCAGCGAGCGCGACAGGCCGCTCGCAAACAGCACGATAGCCATCGGCACGAGCGGCGTCGAAGCCGTCAGCAGACTCATCGCCGCAATGCTGATTGCCGCGAGCGCGCCATTTACGAGCAATACCGGACGAAAACCGAAGCGCCGCATCACCGGCGTCGTGACAAGTTTCATCGACAGGTTGCCGGCGAACACGATGAGCGTCAGCAGTCCCGAATGGAACGCGTTCATGCCGAAGCCGAGTTGAAACATCAGCGGCAGAAGAAACGGCACGGCGCTGATCGACACGCGAAACAGCGAGCCGCCGCCCATCGCGACCGCGAACGTCTTCACGCGAAACGCCGACAGATCGACCACAGGATGCGCGCTGCGGCGCAGATGGAAGAGGGCGCCGATGCCCGCGGCGAGGCCTGCCGCGAGAAACGCGAGCGCTTCGCGCCACGGCGCGTCCGAACGGCCGAGCAGTTCCATCGCATACATGATGGCCGTGCCCGCGACGCCGCACAACGCGAAGCCGATGCCGTCGAACGGACGCTTCTGCGACTCGCCTTCCGGGGCAATGAAGCGCCACGCGAGCACGATGCCGAGCAGCCCGAGCGGCACATTCAGATAGAAGATCCAGCGCCACGACGAGTAGGTCGTGATGAAGCCGCCGAGCGGCGGCCCGATCACGGGCGCGACGAGCCCGGGCCACGTGATGATGGAGATCGCGCGCATCAGGCCGTCCTTGGGCGTCGCGCGCAGGACGGCGAGCCGCCCGACGGGCACCATCATCGCGCCGCCGATGCCCTGCACGATACGCGCCGCCGTGAACTCGACGAGGCCGTTCGTCATCCCGCATGCGACCGACGATGCCGTGAACACCGCGAGCGCCGCTGTGAACACGTTGCGTACGCCGAAGCGGTCGGCGGCCCAGCCGCTGATCGGGATGAAGACGGCGAGCGTCAGCAGATACGACGTGATGCCGATGGAGAGATCGACGGCATGCACGTTGAACGACTGCGCCATCTGCGGCAGCGCGGTCGCGATGATCGTGCCGTCGAGGTTCTCCATGAAAAACGCCGCGGCCACGAGCGTCACGATCAGTGACTGCCGTCCGTTCGACGGGACGGATGACGTGGACGGCGTATCTGACATCGAGATGATTCTCCGAACGTTGTAAGCGCATCGAAACCGGCCATATGCCCGACCCTGTGCCGACGCGGCCAGCCGCTATTCTAGCCACGCACGCAGTTTGCGCGGACATGGTAATTTCGCCTTTTCCCGATTGATCACCCGCAAGAACACGAACAGGAACCAGGCGATGGAATACCGCAGACTCGGCGATACGGATGTGAAGGTCAGCCTGATCGGTCTCGGCACGATGACGTGGGGCGAGCAGAACACGGAGCGCGACGCGCACGAGCAGATCGACTACGCGCTCGATCAGGGCGTCACGCTGATCGACGCCGCCGAGATGTACCCGGTGCCGCCGCGTCCGGAAACACAAGGCTTGACGGAGCGCTACATCGGCACGTGGATCGCGCAGCATCGCGGCATGCGTGACAAGATCGTGCTCGCGACGAAGATCGCGGGCCCGGCGCGTCAGCCGCACAACCCGCGTCACATTCGCGGCGAGGGCAACCAGTACGACCGCAAGAATCTCACCGAGGCGCTGCACGACAGTCTCAAGCGCCTGCAAACCGACCACGTCGATCTGTACCAGCTGCACTGGCCCGACCGCAGCACGATGACGTTCGGCCGCCCAGCGTATCCGTGGATCGACGATGCCTACACGGTCCCCATCGAAGAGACGCTCGGCGTGCTCGCGGAGTTCGTGAAGGAAGGGAAAGTGCGTCATATCGGCGTGTCGAACGAGACGCCCTGGGGTGTCGCGCAATTTCTGCGTGCGTCGGAGAAGCTCGGCTTGCCGCGCATCGTGTCGATCCAGAATCCGTACAGCCTGCTGAACCGCACGTTCGAAGCGGGGCTGTCGGAGTTCTCGCATCGCGAGCATGTCGGGCTGCTCGCGTATTCGCCGCTCGCGTTCGGCTGGCTATCGGGCAAATACGAAGGCGGCGCGCGTCCGGCGGGCGCGCGCATCACGCTGTTCGAGCGCTTCCAGCGCTACAGCAAGCCGCAAGCCGTGCGGGCAACGACGCGTTACGTCGAGCTGGCGAAGCGCCACGGCCTGTCGCCCGCGCAGTTCGCGCTCGCGTTCGTCAACAGCCGGCCGTTCCTGACGAGCAACCTGATCGGCGCGACCTCGCTGGATCAGCTGAAAGAGAACATCGCGAGCGCCAATGTGAAGCTGCCGCCGGAAGCGCTGGCCGAAATCGACGCGCTGCACGAATTGCAGCCGAACCCCGCGCCCTGAGCGGCTCGCCGCGCGCCGCGACGCAAGGGTAGCGGTGCGCAGGCGGCAAATGCACGAACGTACCTGATGCCGCGCTCGACAGCATGCGGGCGCGGATATTAGCCGCCCGTCACGCGGCTTTCGCCCCCACTTTTTGCGATCCCGTTCGATCCGTGTACAGTGACCGGTGCCGCGTGCCGAGGCGCAAGCCGGACGGTACGCGAACCCGCGCATGCCGTACAAGCTGCAACGTAGTCAACAACACAACGACCGACCCCCACGACGATGAACGCCACGCGTCCCACCTCTTCGTCCGCTGCCCCGACCTGGCCGATTTTCGTGCTGCTCGCCATCGCAGGACTTTTCTATGTCAAATGGTTTCCGTATTACAACCGCGCCTTCACGGCGGCGTCGACGCATTCGATCGGCGCGTCGATCCTGATGGGCAAGGCGGCGAGTCCGCCCGCGCCGTCGTGGAACGCGGCGCTGGCCTACGCGCTCGCGTACGGCAAGGCGATCTGGCAGGCGATGGTGCTCGGCCTGCTGCTCGGCTCGGCCGTGCAGGCGCTGCTGCCCGCGCACTGGGTCGCGCGGCTGCTCGGCAAGACGGGCTTCGGCAGCGTCGCGGCGGGTGGCCTGCTCGCGGTGCCGGGCATGATGTGCACGTGCTGCGCGGCGCCCGTCGTGGCGGGACTGCGTGCGCGTCAGGCCTCGCCGGGCGGCGCGATCGCGTTCTGGCTCGGCAACTCGGTCCTCAATCCGGCGACGCTCGTGTTCATGGGCTTCGTGCTTGGTTGGCACTGGGCCGGGCTGCGGCTCGTGCTCGGCATCGCGATGGTGTTCGGCCTCGGCTATCTGGCGAACCGGCTCGTGACACCGACGGAAGCGCAAGCGGCCGACGCGCGCCTCGTCGAACTGATCGGCGAGCAGCGTGACGGCAATCCGTTCGCGCGCTGGCTGTCGATCTTCGCGCGCATGGCCGTGCGTCTCGTGCCGGAATACATCGTGCTGGTGCTGCTGCTCGGGGCGGCGCGCGCGTGGCTCTTTCCGCAAGTCGGGCCGGAGATCGGCAACGACATCGTATGGATCGTCGCGCTGGCCGTCGCGGGCATGCTGTTCGTGATTCCGACGGCAGGCGAGGTACCCATCGTTCAGGCGATGCTGTCGCTCGGCATGGGCGTCGGCCCCGCGGGCGCGCTGCTGATGACGCTGCCGCCCATCAGCGTGCCGTCGCTGGCGATGCTCGCGCGCTCGTTCCGGCCGCGCGTGCTGACCGTCGTCGCTGTCGGCGTGGTCGCGTTCGGCGTGCTGGCGGGCCTGCTCGCCGTGGCGCTCGGCTTCTGAGCAAGCGCGCATAATCAAAACGCGGCGTCGCGGCGGCGAATCTCGTCCTACACTGGGAGGCAAGCGCGCGGTTGCGTCTGTCGCCCGGTTGCGCGGCGTTGCCTTGTTGCATTGCAAGACGCAGGCGGACGGACGCAAATGCTACGATGGCGCCCGTTCATGCTGCCAACGCGGCGCAAGACAGGACGAATCATTCAGCTGCACAAAACGGCGTGCAAGCGCCAACCAGTTAAATTCAGGACATCGCATGGCCCAACAAAAGACCAATCCGAAACTCGAGCAGGCGCTGACGCGCGGGGATCTCGCCATCCGTCAGGCCAATTCGGCGCGCGCAACGGCCGTGCTGCGTGCGTTGGGCAAGATGATCGTCGACGCATCGGCGACGATCGGCGTCGAAGCGCATACGTCGATTCCCGATGGCGACCGCATTTACGATCCCGTCGACGGCATGTGGCCGCAGGCGCTGCTCGTTTCGCTCGATGGCCCCGTCGAGGAAGCCGACCCGGAAGAGTTGCGCACGATCCGTTTGCGCTCCGACGATCCGGGCACGATGTTCCGCGTCGAATGGCATCGCGCGGATGGCAAGATCGGCCGCCAGGAAGGCGGGCCGTTCGCGACAGTCGAGTTCATCTCGGACGTCGACGTGCCGTGGTCGGACGACGAAGAGTGATCTGATTCGATTATCGTGGGGGCGCCGCCGCGCAGGAAGCTGCGCGCGGCGCCCTCAGCGCATCATGCGGCGGCGGAACAGCACCGCCGACAGACAGAACGGCACCACCACATACGCGGCCAGCACGGCCACGTGCAGCGCCGCGTCGTTCATCGGACGGTCCAACAGCGCCGGACGGATCAGGTCCACCGTGTGCGCCAGCGGCAGCAATTGCGCGGCGAACTGCGCAGCGGGCGGCAATTGCGACAGCGGAAAGAATACGCCCGAGAGCAGCAGCATCGGCGTGAGCACCAGCGTCTGATAGAACATGAAGAAATCGTACGAGGGCGCGAGCGCCGTCACGATCATCGCCGTGCTCGCAAACGCAAGGCCCGCCAGCACGATGACGGGCAGCGCGATGAGCATCGACGGAAAGCTCGCATAGCCGAGTGCGCCCGCCACGATCATGATGGCGGCGCCCGACAGCACGGCCTTGCTGCCTGCCCACACGACTTCGCCGAGGACGATGTCGCCGAGTGTGAGCGGCGTGTGCATGATGGCCTCCCAGGTGCGCTGCACGTGCATCCGCGAAAAGCCCGAATACATCGACTCGAAGCTCGCCGACATCATCACGCTCGACGCCACCGTGCCCGCCGCGAGGAACGAGATATACGAGACGCCGTCGACATGTCCGACCATCAGCCCGAGGCCGAAGCCGAGCCCGAACAGATAGATCATCGGATCGGCGAGATTGCCGAACATCGACGCGAGCGCGAGTTTGCGCCATACCAGATAGTTGCGCCGCCAGACGGCAATCCAGTTGACGGCGTTCGCGGGCAACGCGGCGAAGCGCTTGCCGAAGCGCCCGTGTGACGCGGCGTGCTCGGGGGTGTCGTAGGTGCGTAAGTCCATGTGTGCTGTGCGCCCGGTATCGTTGGCGAATGTGTGCGTGCCCGTCAGTCCTGCATTTCGCGGCCGGTCAGGCGAAGGAATACGTCTTCGAGATTCGCCGGCCGGTGCAGGTAGCGCAGCCCCGCGCGCTGCTTCAAGCGCGCGTGAACCGGTTGCGGGTCGTCGACATAACAGAAGAGCGTCTCGCCGCTGATCTCGGTGCGTACCGACAGCGGCGCCAGTTCGTCGCGCAGCCTGACGGGATCGGGGCCGTACACTTCGATCACGTCGCAGCCTATTTCCGAAGCGATCAATTCATTCGGCGCGCCTTCCGCGATCTTGCGTCCTTCCTCGATCACGCACAGCCGGTGACACAGACGTTCGGCTTCTTCCATGAAGTGCGTGGTCAGCAGAATCGTCTTGCCCCGCGCGAGCAGCGAGCGCAGGCGCTCCCAGATCAGATGGCGCGCCTGTGGATCGAGGCCGGTGGTCGGCTCGTCCATGATGAGCACGTCGGGGTCGTTGATGAGCGCGCGAGCGAGCGTGAGCCGCCGCTTCATTCCGCCCGACAACTCGCCCACGCGCGCATCAGCCTTGCTTTCGAGGCGCGCGAATTCGAGCAGCGTGGGCACCATTGCGCGGCACTGCGCGGCGGACAGGCCGAAGTAGCGGCCGAACACCAGCAGGTTTTCGCGGACCGTGAAATCGGGATCGAGATTGTCGAACTGCGGCACGACGCCGACGCGCGCCCGCGCAAAGCGCGAGCGCAATGGAATCGGTTCGCCGCACAGCCGGATGCTGCCTGCATCGGGTGCCGCAATGCCGAGCAGCATGCGCAGCGTCGTGGTCTTGCCCGCGCCATTGGGACCGAGCAGTCCGAAGCATTCGCCCGGGCGCACATGGAACGACAAGCCGTCGACGACAGTTTTCTCGCCGTAGCGCTTTTCGACCTGATGAAATTCGATTGCAGCTTCAGACATACGAAGAAGGATGCTCCCTGAATAGGTGCCTGTCGGGTGCAAAGCGGAGGCGGCTGCCTATTCTAGGGCATCGTGCGCACCGCGTTTGGCGCATGAATGCGCATCGCTGGCGATTGCATGCACGATCTTGCACCGCGTCATGGCTGAGTGCGCGGCCCACCGCACTTAGCGTTTTCCATCCCTTGCATGTCGAATTGCGGCGCACCATGATTCAGATGAGACCGCGATAGTCGCGGGCAAGGGGGGAAGCGAAATGGCGAGCTACAACAAGATTCTGCTTTGCTATGACGGCTCGCGTGAAGGCCGCAAGGCATTGCGTTGCGGCGCGAATCTGGCGCTCGATCTGGGCGCGGAGACGCATTTGCTGTCGGTGGTCGACATGCGTTCGAGCATCGCGCAAAGCGCAGGCCTGCTGACGGACGTCGCATGCGGCAGCTTCGAAAAAACCGCGCGTGAAATCCTGCAGGAGGGTGTCGACTGGCTCACGGAACGTGGCGTGAAGGCGACGGGGCATTTCGCGTTCGGGCATCCCATCGACGAAATTGCGTCGCTAGCGAACGAGTTGCACGCCGATCTCGTGGTGGTCGGGCATCGCTGCCGCACGGGACTGTCGCGCTGGTGGATGGGCGCGGGTAATACGCCGCTGCTGGACCGCGTGTCGTGCAGCATTCTGGTCGCGTGTTCGTCGGCGGCTGAAGAGGAGCAGGCGGCTGCCTGACACAGCCGCCTGATGGCGAGCAGCGATGTGATGGCGCGTCAGCCGTTCAGATCGACGGCTGACAGCTTCCACGTGAACAGTCCCTGGCGACGGAAGATCGCCGCATAGCGCGTGTCGCCGACACCGTGCTGATAGCTCACGACGAATTCGTTGACGCCGCGATATCCCGCCGTGGTTTGCGGCGGCTGCGGCGGCGTCTTGCTGTTGGCGTTAGCCTGGCCCGATGCGGGCGGCGGGGTTTGCGGCGGGTTGTCTGTCTGCGCGGCCGGCGGCGGAGGCGGGCGCTCGCCCGGTTCGCCGCGCGGCGGCATACCGTTGAGCAACGCGGCGACACCGTCCGGCGTCGCATAGGCATCGACAAGCGGACCAATCAATGCAACACCGATCATCGCGCCAATCGCCGCGAGCGGATTGCCGTTGTGCTGCACGTCGAGCCGCCGCGTCAGCAACCCTGTGACCTGTAGCTTGAGACTGTCGCGTAGCGCCGGGTAGTCGACGTACGCGTTGACCGTTTCGACATCGCGGGAATCGGCGGCGCGTTTGAGCCGGTCGAGCGCGATATACGGCGATGCGTACGCATAACCCAGCGCAGCCACGACGACGATCGCGATCAACGCGATCAGAATTGGCCGACCCACGCGGCCTTGCATCCGTACCAGACCTGCCATTGTGCGGAACGCTCCGTTTTCAGTATCGATCAGGTGTGGACCCGATCGGCACCGAAACGATCCCGCGAGTTTGCAAGCAAGCGTTTCACCGCTTCGATATCAGACGCAAGCGGCGCGCTCACGCGGCCTGCTGGGTCAGTTGATCGCCTTGCTCGGCAATGGCGCGATCGATCATGTTGCAGACAGCGTCTACGGTGCCGACCATGATGAGCCGCGACGGCCCGTGGTAGACCCGGACGGGTGCGCGCCGTGCCGGTTCCGCATTGAGGCCCGAGTTCAGCGACACGCGAGCGAACGCCGGTTGCGCGGACGGCAACGACTGAGGTTCGTCATCGAACAGCGATGCCGTGCGGCCCGCGACATTCGACGCAAGCGCCGTCAGCGAACCACAAGGGACAAGCTCGCGCAGATGGCGCAGACGACCGAACTGGCGAAAGGGCAGCAAGCGGGCAAGGCGTTCCATGAGTCTCTCCAGACAGTGTTCAGCTAATTAGAATTCCGTCGGCCGGATCAACCCGACCGCGATGCCTTCCAGCGCGAACTCCGCGCTGCCGGCCTGAACAAAAATGTTTTCGTAATCGGGGTTCTCGGCGATCAGCTCGATGCCGTTGGGCCGGCGCTTCAGGCGCTTCACGGTCACGTCGTCACCCAGCCGCGCGATGATGATCTGGCCGTCTTTTGCTTCGCTCTTTTTCTGCACGGCGAGCAGGTCGCCGTCGAAGATGCCCGCGTCGCGCATCGACAGCCCGCGCACCTTCAGCAGGTAGTCGGGCTTGCTCGAGAACAGCGACGGGTCGCACGTGTAAGTCTGCGAGATGTGTTCTTGCGCGAGGATCGGGCTACCGGCTGCCACGCGGCCCACGAGCGGCAGCGACAACTGCATGATGCTCGCGTGCGGCAGCGTGAACTGGTGCGGGGAATCGTCCTGGCCCGCGAGCAGGCGGATACCGCGCGACGCGCCCGCCGCCAGTTCGATCACGCCCTTGCGCGCCAGCGCTCTCAGGTGTTCTTCCGCCGAGTTCGCCGAGCTGAAGCCGAGTTCGGCGGCGATCTCGGCCCGCGTGGGCGGGAAGCCCGTGCGCTCGATGGCGCGGCGGATCAGTTCGAAAACCTGTTGCTGACGTGCGGTGAGTTTGGTCATGGCGCCACTGTATGGATAGACAGGTGACTGTATTTTTATACAGTATCCGGCGCATTTCAAGCTTTACTTTAAGTTCGTCGCTGCGGGTGTCGTGTGAACGTCGAAAGACGGCGCTGAAGCGGCGCAATGGACGTGCTCGCGGAGGCAAACCATTCCTTTACCACTATTGCGTATTAAAAAATGAAGAAACATTATTTTTAATGATGAAGCCGCCTGGATAGACTGGCCTCCATTGATGCAGCAGCAACGCCCGCGCAGCGGCAGAGGCGCTTGCCGCTTGCGCAGCAGCGAATCGCGGCAATCAGCGGAAAACAGGCAGTCACACCAACAAGACGGAGAAGGTCGATGGGCATTCGGATCACGGGGTTGGCAGGAGCACGGAAGTCAACGCGCGGCAGCGCGAAGCGGTTGGTCGCAGCGCTCGCACTGGGCGCCGCGTCGGCGGTCGGGATGATCGCGCAGGCGCACGCGGACACGACGCTGCTGAACGTTTCCTACGATCCGACCCGCGAGCTCTATCAGGACGTCAATCAGGCGTTCGGCAAGGAATGGAAGGCGAAGACGGGTGAATCGGTTACCTTCAAGCAGTCGCATGGCGGCTCCGGCGCGCAGGCGCGTTCGGTGCTGGATGGCCTGCAGGCCGACGTCGTGACGCTCGCGCTCGCTTACGACATCGACGCACTCGCCAACAAGGGCCTCGTCAACAAGGATTGGCAGAAGCGCCTGCCCGACAACGCGTCGCCGTACACGTCGACGATCGTGTTCCTCGTGCGCAAGGGCAACCCGAAGCACATCAAGGATTGGGACGATCTGGTGAAGCCGGGCGTGTCGATCGTGACGCCGAACCCGAAGACGTCGGGCGGCGCGCGCTGGAACTATCTGGCGGCATGGGCGTACGCGGCGCATCTGCCGGGCGGCAACGACCAGAAGGCCAAGGAATTCGTGTCGAAGCTCTATAAGAACGCGGGCGTGCTCGACTCCGGCGCGCGTGGCGCGACCACGAGCTTCGTGCAGCGCGGCATCGGCGACGTGCTGATCGCATGGGAAAACGAGGCGTTCCTGTCGGTGAAGGAATTCGGCACCGACAAGTTCGAGATCGTCGTGCCGTCGGCGAGCATTCTGGCCGAGCCGCCCGTCGCCGTGGTGGACAAGGTGGTCGACAAGCACGGCTCGCGCAAGCTCGCCGACGCGTATCTGAACTTCCTGTACAGCGAGGAAGGTCAGGAGATCGCCGCGAAGAACTTCTACCGTCCGCGTTCGAACAAGGTACCGGCAGCGCTGACCGAGAAGTTTCCGAAGCTGAAGCTGTACACGGTCGACGATTCGTTCGGCGGCTGGACGAATGCGCAGAAGACGCACTTTGCCGATGGCGGCGTGTTCGATTCGATCTATCAGCCGCAGTGAAACCACACAGCGGCCATGTTTGAACAAAGGCGCGCCTTCGGGCGCGCTTTCGGCAATGGTGCGACGGCACGCGTTGCAACGCATAACACCTGAAAGAGCTTTCGCATGACGACGTTGACCTTTCGCAAGCCGAGCGCGATACCGGGCTTCGGCCTGACGCTCGGCATCACGCTGGCGTATCTGAGCCTCGTGGTGCTGATCCCGCTCGCGGCCACTTTTCTCAAGACGGCCACGCTCGACTGGAGCCAGTTCGTGCGCGCCGTCACGTCGCCACGGGTGCTCGCGTCGTACCGGCTGACGTTCTTCTCGGCGCTCGGCGGCGCGCTGATCAACGCGGTGTTCGGCTTTCTGGTCGCCTGGGTGCTGGTGCGCTACAAGTTTCCGTTCAAGCGCCTCGTCGACGCGGTCGTCGATCTGCCGTTTGCGCTGCCTACCTCGGTGGCCGGCATCTCGCTCGCGGCGATCTATTCCGGCAATGGCTGGGTCGGCCAGTTTCTCGAACCGCTCGGCATCAAGATCGCGTTCACGCCGGCGGGCGTGCTGGTTGCGCTGACCTTCATCGGCTTGCCGTTCGTCGTGCGGACCGTGCAGCCCGTGCTCGAAGAGTTCGAGCGCGAGCAGGAAGAGGCGGCTGCGTGCCTGGGCGCGTCGCGCTGGCTGACGTTCCGGCGCGTCGTGTTTCCCAGCGTGTTTCCCGCGCTGCTGACGGGTTTTGCGTTGGCGTTCGCGCGCGCCCTGGGCGAATACGGCTCGGTGATCTTCATCGCGGGCAACGTGCCGATGAAGTCGGAGATCACGTCGCTGCTCATCATCACCAAGCTCGAACAATACGATTACGCGGGTGCGACGGCGCTGGCTGTCGTGATGCTGGTGGTGTCGTTCCTGATGCTGCTGCTGATCAACACGCTGCAGTGGTATCTGCAGCGGCGCACGACGCGCGGCCGCACGGCGCCTGCCGTGCCCGCGGTGTCGTCGGCTGCGCTGACGGGAGGTGCGCAATGAGCCAGGATACCGTCGTGCTTTCCGGCTCGGGCGCAGGCAACGCCAACGCCGTGCGCCGCCCCGACCCGGTGACCGAACCGCGCGCCGTGCGCTGGATACTGACGGGCATCGCGCTGCTGTTTCTCGCGCTGTTCCTCGCGCTGCCGCTCGTTGCCGTGTTTTATCAGGCGCTCAGCAAGGGCGTGGCGTTCTACTTCGAGTCGCTCGCCGATCCCGACGCCGTTTCCGCGATCAAGCTGACGCTGCTGACGGCCGCGATCGCGGTGCCGCTGAATCTCGTGTTCGGTCTTGCCGCATCGTGGTGTATCGCCAAGTTCGAGTTCCGCGGCAAGGCGCTGCTGACAACATTGATCGACTTGCCGTTCTCGGTGTCGCCCGTGATCTCGGGTCTGATCTACGTGCTGATGTTCGGCGCGCAGGGCTGGTTCGGACCGTGGCTCGCCGATCACAACGTGCAGATCATCTTCGCGGTGCCGGGCATCGTGCTCGCGACGATCTTCGTCACGTTCCCGTTCGTCGCACGCGAGCTGATTCCGCTGATGCAGGCGCAAGGTAACGACGAGGAAGAAGCCGCGCACGTGCTCGGCGCGTCGGGCTGGCAGATTTTCCGGCGCGTCACGCTGCCGAACGTCAAATGGGGTCTGCTGTATGGCGTGATTCTGTGCAACGCGCGGGCGATGGGCGAGTTCGGCGCGGTGTCGGTGGTGTCGGGCCACATCCGGGGACAGACGGACACGATGCCGCTGCACGTCGAGATTCTCTACAACGAATATAACTTTTCGGCGGCCTTCGCCGTGGCGTCGGTGCTCGCGTTGCTCGCGCTCGTCACGCTCGGCCTGAAGCTGCTCGCCGAGCGCCACATGTCGGCGGAACTGGCGAGCGCGCGCGACGTGCCTGC
This sequence comes from Paraburkholderia sp. XV, assembly GCF_020177535.1. Taxonomy (NCBI): domain Bacteria; kingdom Pseudomonadati; phylum Pseudomonadota; class Betaproteobacteria; order Burkholderiales; family Burkholderiaceae; genus Paraburkholderia; species Paraburkholderia sp. XV. The sequence goes on from NZ_JAGUUD010000009.1 coordinate 133,708, forward strand.
GCATGCCGGTCCCGTCAGCAAGCCGTCCACGCAGTCGACCAATACCGCCGCACAATCGGTCCAGTAAGGAGAGTTGTCAAAGATGGGCATCACCGTACGCAATCTGCAAAAGCGCTTTGGCGACTTCACCGCGCTCGACAACGTCTCGCTCGATTTTCCGCCGGGCGAGCTCGTCGCGCTGCTTGGACCCTCGGGCTGTGGCAAGACCACCTTGCTGCGCGTGATCGCGGGCCTCGAATACGCGGACGCCGGCCAGGTCGTGCTGCAAGGCCAGGATGTCGCGGAAGTGGGCGCGCGCGAGCGCAACGTCGGCTTCGTGTTCCAGCATTACGCGCTGTTCCGTCACATGACGGTGTTCGAGAACGTTGCGTTCGGCTTGCGCGTGAAGCCGCGTAAAGAGCGCCCGTCCGAAGCGGTGATCCGCGAGAAGGTGCACGAACTGCTGAAGCTCGTGCAGCTCGACTGGCTCGCGCAACGCTATCCGTCGGAACTGTCGGGCGGCCAGCGGCAGCGTATCGCGCTGGCGCGCGCATTGGCCGTCGAGCCCAAAGTGCTGCTGCTCGACGAGCCGTTCGGCGCGCTGGACGCGAAGGTGCGCAAGGAACTGCGCAGCTGGCTGCGCCGCCTGCACGACGACCTGCATATTTCGACGATCTTCGTCACGCATGACCAGGAAGAAGCGCTCGAAGTCGCGGACCGCATCGTCGTGCTGAATCACGGGCACGTCGAGCAGGTGGGCAGCCCGCAGGACGTCTACGATCATCCGCAGACCTCGTTCGTCTACGAGTTTCTCGGCGCGGCGAACCGGCTGCATGGCAGCGTCGACCGCAAGGGTTTTGTCGTCGATGGCGCCGCGCAGCCGATCGCGATCGAAGCGAACTTCCAGGGCCCGGCGTTCGCCTATGTGCGCCCGCACGATCTCGTGCTGTACCCGCAGGCGTCGGGGCATCGCGACGGCATCGTCGTCGGCGTGCGGCGCGTGGTGCCGCTCGGCGGCTCGGTGCGTGTCGAGCTGGAAGGGCGCGCGGGTCACGTGCTCGAAGCGGAACTGGATCGCGAGGCATGGCGTGAGTTGCAGCTCGCCGTCGGTGACGGCGTGACGGCCGTGCCGCGCGCGTTGCGTGTCTTCCCTGCGCATTGAAAGGCGCGCCAGGCAGCGTCGTTTCAAACCAGGCATTGAACAACAAACCTACTCTGGCCGAACCGGAGACATCGATATGAATTTCCAGCAGTTGCGCTTCGTGCGCGAAGCCGTGCGGCAGAACATGAACCTGACGGAAGTCGCGAACGTGCTGTACACGTCGCAGTCGGGCGTCTCGAAGCAGATCAAGGATCTCGAGGACGAACTGGGCGTCGACATTTTCATCCGGCGCGGCAAGCGCCTGACGGGGCTGACGGAGCCGGGCAAGGCCGTGCATCAGCTGATCGAGCGGATGCTGCTCGACGCGGAGAACCTGCGCCGCGTCGCGCGCCAGTATGCGGATCAGGACAACGGCCACCTCGTCGTCGCGACGACGCACACGCAGGCGCGGTACGCACTGCCGAAGGTGGTGCGCCAGTTCACCTCGGTGTATCCGAAGGTGCATCTCGCGCTGCGCCAGGGCAACCCGCAGCAGATCGCGCAGATGATCATCAACGGCGAGGCCGACATCGGCATCTCGACGGAAGCGCTCGACCGCTATCCCGACATCGTGACGTTCCCGTGCTATTCGTGGCATCACGTCGTGGTCGTGCCGAAGGGGCATCCGCTGGTGGGCCGCGAAAATATCACGCTGGAAGAGATCGCCGAGTATCCGATCGTCACGTACGACCAGGATTTCACGGGCCGCTCGCACATCGACCAGGCGTTCGCGAAGGCGGGCGCGCTGCCCGACGTCGTGTTGACGGCTATCGACGCCGACGTGATCAAGACGTACGTCGAACTCGGCATGGGCATCGGCATCGTCGCGGCGATGGCCTTCGATCCGAAGCGCGACACCGAACTGGTCGCGCTCGACACGCAGCATCTGTTCGAAGCGAGCACGACGCGCGTGGGCTTGCGCAAGGGCGCGTTCCTGCGTGCCTATGCGTACCGGCTGATCGAGATGTTCGCGCCGCAACTGCACGAAGCGGATATCGCGAGCCAGTTGCGCGAAGCGGCCTGAGATAGCGGGGCGTTTGCACGCGAGCAATATGGCGAGCCGTACGGCGAGCCCTATGGCGCGCTTCATATAGAGGCTCGCGTTTTCATCGATGGCGGCGGCGTGCGCATCGCTTACAATCGCCGCCATGAATACTTCTACTTCTTCATCGCGCGCGCTGCCGCGCATCGCCGTGCTCGCAACGGGCGGCACGATCGCGGGCGCCGCGCCCGACGCGACCAATACATCGGGTTATCAGGCGGGCGTCGTCGGCGTCGGGCAGTTGCTGGCCGCTGTGCCGTCGCTGGCCGGCGTCGCGAACGTGCAGGCCGAGCAGGTCGCGAGCGTCGACAGCAAGGACATGGCCCTCGCGCTGTGGCGCACGCTTGCGCAGCGCATCAATACGCTGCTGGCTTCCGATGAAGTCGACGGCGTGGTTGTCACGCATGGCACCGATACGCTCGAAGAAACCGCTTACCTGTTGCATCTGAGCGTCAAGAGCGACAAGCCCGTCGTGCTGACGGCGGCGATGCGGCCGTCGTCGGCGCTGTCGGCCGACGGCCCGCTGAATCTGCTCAACGCCGCGATCGTCGCGGGAAGCGCCAAGGCGCGCGGGCAGGGCGTGCTGGTCGCGTTCAACAACCGCATTCACAGCGCGCGCGACGTCGTGAAGACGAGCACGTATGCCGTCGATGCGTTCCAGTCACCGGAAATCGGCGCGCTCGGCTGGGTGCAGGACGGGCGCGTCGAGTTTCAGCGCAGCGTCGTGCGGCCGCATACGGGCGCGACGCCATTCGTGGTCGATTCGAACAGCGCGGCATGGCCGTTGGTCGAGGTCGTGACGAGCTATGCCGGCGTGTCGCGCGTGGCCGTTGATGCGCTCGTTTCGGCGGGCGTGAAGGGCATCGTGGTCGCAGGCACGGGCAACGGCTCGATTCACGCGACGGTGCAGACGGCGCTCGCCGAGGCGGCGGCCAGCGGCGTTGCAATCGTGCGGTCGTCGCGTGTCGGTTCGGGGCACGTGATGCGCAACGGTGCAGCCGCCGACGAGGCGCTCGGCTTCGTCACTGCAGGCGCGCTCAATCCGTACAAGGCGCGCGTGCTGCTGATGCTGGCGCTTGCGGCGGGCCATACGACGCCCGCTGCATTGCAGCAAGTCTTCGATACGTACTGATTTCTTCCGCATCACAAGACGACGCGATCGTTCCTTGCGGATATCACGCGTCGCGCGCTCACATTCCCTCGCCTGAAAGCCTGCTTCGCGGATGCCGCGCGGCAGGCATTCGTTCAGACGTTTGCCTGAAGATCGTCTATAACAGTCAGTAGCCCGACGCACAGCAAGCTTTCAGACGGCATGGCAAACGGGTTCCGTTGCACTTGCAACGGCTTGCGATGCCGTCCCACGTTGCACCAATTCCGTTCATGTCTTTCGAGTACCCGTCGTTGCAGGTTCAACGAACCGCATCAGAATGACAGGAGACAGTCCGATGAACGCATCCCTGAAGCTTTTGCCGCTCGCCGTCGGCGCAGCCTTCGCGATCCTGCCCGCTGCTTACGCCGCACAGGACAACGTGGAGACGCTGTCGAACTTCAAGACCACGGGCAACACGAAACCAGCCGAAACGGTGCCGCAGACGGGTTCGCGCGCCGACGCGCTGCGCGAGAACCTGAAGGCGATCAAGCTGCCGCCCGGCTTCAAGATCGAACTGTATGCCGTCGTGCCCGAGGCGCGCGCGATGACGATCGAGCCGTCGACGGGCGTGGTGTTCGTCGGCACGCGCAAGGATCGCGTGTGGCAGGTGACGGACCGGACCAAGCGGCGCGTTGCTGACGACGTGGTCCAGTTCGCGAGTTCGGTTACGTTCAAGGTGCCGAACGGGGTGTGTTTCTCGCCGGATGGCGTGCTGTACATCGTCGAGCAGAACCGCGTGCTGGCGTTCCCTGCCGCGCAGTTCTTCGGCGAGGGCGGTCCGGACGTGGCCGCCGCTGTCGTCGTGCCGCAGGGCAAGCTGATTCCGCCGCAGTTCGAGAGCTTCAACCATGGGGCGCGCTATTGCCGCGTCGGGCCTGACAAGAAGCTGTACATCGCGCTTGGCCAGCCGTGGAACGTGCCGCCCAAGGACAAGCTCGCCGAGCTCGACAGGAATGGACTCGCGGGCATCATCCGCCTTGATCAGAACGGCAAGAATCGCGAAGTGTATGCCCATGGGGTGCGTAATTCGGTGGGCCTCGATTTCAATCCGAAGGACAAGTCGTTGTGGTTCACCGACAACCAGGTGGACGGCATGGGCGACGACATCCCGCCTGGCGAACTGAATCACGCGACGAAGGCGGGCGCGAACTACGGATTCCCATGGTATGGCGGCGGCCATGTGCGCACGGAGGAATACAAGGACCAGACGCCGCCTGCGGGCGTGGTCTTCCCGGTGGTCGAATACGCGGCGCACGCGGCGGATCTCGGCATGTCGTTCTATACGGGCAAGATGTTTCCGGAGAAGTATCGGGGCGGCATCTTCGATGCGGAGCATGGTTCGTGGAATCGCACGAAGCCGGTTGGTGCGCGCATCATGTTCACGGCTGTCAAGGATGACGGCTCGGTCGGGGAGACCGAAGTTTTCGCGGAAGGTTGGTTGACGCCGAATGGTGAGTACATGGGACGTCCCGCCGATGTGCAGCAGTTGCAGGATGGGTCGTTGCTCGTATCCGATGATTACGCTGGCGCGATTTACCGGATTTCGTACGCGAAATGAAGCGTTCTTTTTTGCTACCGCTGGCGGTTGCGCTCGCTGTTTCAGGGTTCGCCTGTGCAGCGAATGCAGCCGATATCGCGAAGGGGCGCGCCAAGGCTGTGCAGTGCCAGGCGTGTCATGGGATGGATGGCATCGCCAAGATTCCTGAAGCGCCAAATCTGGCCGGGCAGAATGAGGACTATCTGATCAAGGCGCTGAAGGACTTCAAGTCGGGCGCGAGGCAGAATGACATGATGTCGCTGGTCGCGAAGCCGCTGTCGGATGATGATATCGCTAATCTGGCGGCGTTTTATCATAGCCTTCGGTGAGGTTTTTTTTTGTCTGCGACGCTGTGGGGCCTATGCGGTGGTGCTGTGTGGGCGCCTTTGCGGCGCGGGCGGTTTTGGGTTTGGTTTTCGCTGGCATCCGCGATTCGTTAGCTCGCTTCAGGCGTCGCCCCTGTGCGGGGCGGCACCTACTTTTCTTTGCC